>JBBQII010000108.1:0-8731 GCA_038324795.1 Gemmatales bacterium | reverse complement strand
CGACGTGCTTTTCAAGGTCTTTCTCCGTCTTGTCCTCTGGGTACTGCTCTAAGTCATACGTCACGTCGCGGTGAATGCTCGCGCCGCCGCCGAACGGCGTGAAGTCATAACCCATCACGCTTGCTTTGAGAGTTCCCTTGTCGCCGTAGAACGTCGCGCCCCACGGATACTTCGGATCGGCCGACTCGCCCCACGTGCGATGTTGCCAGACGATATCGAGACCGCCGTGATCGAATGTGGCCGTTTGCGTATCGGAAATGTTTGCTTTGCCGCCCTTGGCCACCAGAATGCCGCCGGTCGATTCGACCCGCCGCGGCCAGCCGAGATCGAGCATCCAGCGCGTCATGTCGTACATATGGATGCACATGTCGCCGACGATGCCGTTGCTGTACTCCATGAAGGCCCGCCAGGTGCGCGGATGGACCATCTTGTTATAAGGCCGCAGCGGCGCCGGTCCCGTCCACATTTCATAGTCGAGATTCGCCGGCGGATTCTCGTCCGGCGGATTTTCACCAGAACGCATGTGGTAATAACAATAGATTTCGACTAGGCCGATCTTGCCGAGCTTGCCTTCCTTGATGATGCGGTCGCGTGCTTCGACAAGGTGCGGCGTACTGCGCCGCTGGGTGCCGACCTGCACCACGCGCTTGTGTTTGCGCGCGGCGGCGACCATCGCTTGGCCCTCCACGACGTCAACGCTGATCGGTTTCTGCACCCAAACGTCGGCGCCGGCTTCGAGGGCGGCGATCATCGGTAGGGCGTGCCAGTGGTCCGGCGTGCCTACGAGAACGATGTCGAGGTCTTTCTCCTTCAGCATCTCGCGGTAGTCGGTGTACTGCCGCGGCTTCTTCGTCGAGACCTGCCGCTGCGCGACCATCTCGGCCGCATTGTCGAGCATCTTCGTGTCGACATCGCACAGCGAGACGACGTCAACCGGCGCGACCTGGATGAGCCGAAACAGATCGCACTTGCCGTACCAGCCGGTGCCGATCAGCCCGACACGCGGCGGCTTGTCCGCGAAGGCGGCAAACGCATCAAACGCGGGTAGCGCCAACCCCGCGACGGAGCCGGCAGCGAGAAACTTGCGACGATCCATGGGAGAGGTCTCGTGAGACAGAGTTATCGGATCGGAGCAGGTTAGCGTGCATCCCGAAAGGATGCAAGGACTCACCAGAACAGTTCCGCCACATCGATCTCGAACCCCGGCAGGTGCGGTTCAGCGGAAAGGCGGCCGCGGGAGTTCACCAGCATTGGCTCTTCGCCCGGTCGGCGGATTTCGACAGTCTTGCGGCTGGCATTGACGATCCAGACGAGCGGGACGCCGGCCGCGCGATAGACGTTGATCTTCTCGCTGATCTCTGCTTCTGTGTCATTGAGTGATGGAATCTCAACGATCAGGTCGGGCGTTTGATCGATCATCGGGCAAGATGGCGTCTGGAGCTTGGCCCGTGCGGGAGAAACATAGGCGACTGCCACTCCGACAAGCGATTCCCGCGGACCAGTGAAAATCACCCCCGCGCCACCCCCGTACACCACGCCACGCGGCCGTTGCTGCCGGTTGTTCCAGTCGCCGAGTGCTGAAGCGATTTTGGTCAACGCAATGCTGCTGAATCGATCTCGGTACTCGATCGGCTTCTCTCTCAACTCACCGTTGATCAGCCAGCGGTCCGTGCCGTTGTCAGGCAGCGAAAGGAACTCGTCGGCGGTCATCGGCGGTGTTTCGAGCAGCGTCGGCATGGCGCGTTACTCTCCCTCTTCAACGACATTATCATCCCGCGACTCGCACTTCAAGCGGGCAAGATGTACCGTGCAGCAGCAGCGTTCACCACGGTCTCGATCAGTTCCTCGTAGGGCATCCCCATATACTTGGCGATCAGCACGATATCGCCTGTCTCCGCATTCAGGCCCGGCAGCGGGTTCGCTTCGATGAAGTACGGCTGACCGTCGCGGATGCGGAAGTCGATGCGCGTGATGTCCCGGCAGCCGAGGACGTGATATGCGTGCAACGCGGCATCTTCGATGGCGTTGATTGTCGCGGCGGGCAGCTTCGGCGGGCATTCGTACTCGACGCGGTTTTCCCAGTCGCGCTTTACTTCCACACTGTAGACGAAGCGATCAGTCGGCTGCTTTGGCAGAATGCGCATCATACCGAGGACGCCGGCCGGGTCGTTGCCGACAAGGCCGACGGTTACCTCATCGCCGGCGATGAACTCTTCGAGAAGAACGTCCTGCTTGTAGTCGTTCCACAGCGACACCACGACCGGACCCAGGTCTTCGAGCCGCTCGATCAGGCATTTGCTGCGGATCCCTTTGCTTGATCCTTCGCAGACCGGCTTGGCGATCAATGGGAGCGTCAGGCCGCTCTCGGCCACGATCGCGGCGAACTCCGCGAAGTCCCCCTCGTACTCCGCGACGGCGGGAAGCATCAGCCCTTGCGGAATCACGATGCCGGCTTCCGACACGAGTCGACGACAGATGTCTTTTTCCAGTGCGACCGCGAGCGTCAAAGCGTCGGACCCGGTGCAGGGGATGTTCAACATCTCACACACGGCCGGTACGCGCGCTTCGCGGTTGCGCGAAGTGCCGACGCCCTCTGCGATGTTGAAGACCAGGTCAGGCGGCGATGCCAGAAGCTTCTCCAAAAGCTGCCGGCCATTGCCAAGCTCGCTGACATTATGCCCCAGCGACTCGAGCGCGGCGCGCAGGTGGGCGATGGTCGCGGGG
Source organism: Gemmatales bacterium (assembly GCA_038324795.1). Lineage (GTDB taxonomy): Bacteria > Planctomycetota > Planctomycetia > Gemmatales > Gemmataceae > JAIOQJ01. Next base: position 6,007 of record JBBQII010000108.1, on the reverse strand, counting down.
CTGTCGAACTCCTCATGGAGATCGTCAGGAGCGCCGGCAGGCAGCGGCGCTTTCGGTTTCAGGTCGAACGCGATGCCGATGTTTCGAATGCGGAATTCGGAACTCGGAATGTGGAATTCAGAGTGCGTAGTGGGAATGGAATTCATGAGTTGAATGATAGCGGAATGCGGATCTCATTCCGCATTCCGCATTCCGAATTACTTCTTAGCGCGGCGGCGCGTCTTCACGGGTGCCGGGACGGCGGCAGCCAGTTCTTCTTCGTGCGAGTCGCAGCAGCTTTCTTCTTCCTCGACCGCATCGACTTTGATGACCTGCAGCGCCTTGCGGCGGGCCATCCGTTCGTTGCCTTCGGGGATGATGGCTGAGCGCGTGCCCTGCAACAGCGAACTGACACCCCGGTTGAGGGTCGGTTCGATGGTGTTCGGCTTGTCCTGCGACTGGTAGCGAACCAGCATGCCCTCGTAGTTCCGCAGGACGATGGCATCGTCTGAAGCGGAGACGAGGTAGTTCGGCATGACCGGGATCTTGCCGCCGCCGTGCGGACTGTCGACGACGTAGGTCGGGATGCCCAGGCCGGACATATGCCCGCGCAGGCCTTCCATGATCTCGATGCCCTTCCACACGGAGGTGCGGAAGTGCCCTGCCCCGATGACCGGGTCGCAGTGGAACAGGTAGTACGGCCGCACCTTGATACGAAGCAGTGCCCGCATCAGTTGCCGCATGGTGGCGAGGTCATCGTTGACCCCGGCCAGCAGCACGGTGTGGTTGTTGACCGGCATGCCGGCCTTCAAGAGCGACAGACAGACACGGGCCGCCTCTGGCGTGACTTCGCGCGGGTGGTTGAAGTGCGTCTGAATCCAGACTTTGCCGCTGGAGGCGAGCAGTTCGATCAGTTCGGGGTCGTAGAGCTTCTGCGGCAGCGTGACGGGAGTACGCGTGCCGATGCGGATGACATCGACATGCGGAATCCGCGACAGGTTGTCGAGGAAGAACTTCAACTTGGCCGTCGGCAGCGTGATCGGGTCGCCGCCCGAAACGATCACGTCGCGGATCTCCGGATGGGATTCGACGTAGTCGATCATCCGGCGGTCGTTGCGGCTGATCGCATCCCAGCCGCCGCGGACCATGGTGGCGCGCTTGCGGGTGCAAAAGCGGCAGTACATGGTGCAGACGTGGGTGGTGACCAGCAGGGCGCGATCGGGGTAGCGGTGCGTCAGGCCGGGAACGGGGGAGTCCTTGTCCTCTTCGAGGGGGTCTTCCAGTTCATAGCCGGACGGATTCTCCGCTTCGAGCGGGGAGGTAACGGACTGCAGGCGGATCGGATCGCGGGGGTTGCCCGTATCGATCAGGGAGAAGTAGTACGGGGGGATCGCCAGCTTGTATTCGCTCTCAAGCCGTCCGATCGCTTCGAGTTCTTCATTCGTGAAGGGGAGCAGGGTCCGCAGCTGGCGAACCGAGCGGACGGAATTCTGCGACTGCCAGCGCCAGTCATCCCACTGATGGTCGGGAACGTCGGCCCACGTGTGGTGCCGACGCGGCTGACTCGGGGGTTCGTCGTCGTCGCTGAATGGTCCCATGGTCTGCGGGACCGGTGGGTAAGCAAGGGTGCTTCGCGATTCGGGTTCGCTCATACAGGTTGCGATGACCTCCAGGTCATGTTGAGCTCGTGCCGTTTGGCTCCGCAGTCAGCGGCAGCGAGCGTGGCCTGCGGACGCATCGATCATTGATGCGTCCGCCTTAATAGCCGGTATCGTAACGTCGCGCGTTAAAATTACAAGTTCTTCCGACTCAATTTCTTCATCCTTTTCGCCCCCTTCTGCCGCCTTTGCCGGGCACCGACTTCCACATGCGCCGATTCACCTGTTTTCGTGGTCATTTGGAATCTATATATGCTTATCTGTTGTTATGTTGATGCCGATCTTTTTCGCGATTCGCCCTCCCGTTCGATGCTGTCGGCGCATTTTTTCGCGCGTGTCCGATGCTTCTTCGCGCGATACAACAGCCCGCATCACGCTCGGGAGGCTTCTGATGGAACAGGTTCAAGGCTACGTTCTGGGTCACGACGCTCACGCCGGCAGACGGCTCGCCGTGCAGGATGCGCACTTCGCCGAAGTCTCGGAACGGCTGCTCGACGCGTTGGCCATCCGCTCGCAGGATCATGTGGTCGAACTCGGCTGCGGTGCCGGCGGCTTGAGCAGGCGCATCTTTCGCCGGCTGGGCATCGGCGGCACGCTGGTCAGCGTCGACCGCACGCCGGGGCTGCTCGAACAGGCGGCCGCGCTGGTCGTCGATACGGGCCCCGCGAACTTCTCCCCCATCGCCGCCGACCTGACCGAACTGGGTCCCTGGCTCGACGGCGCGACGGTGGTGCTGGGCCGGGCGGTGCTGCATCATGTGCCGATGGCCGAGATCTTCATCGGCCGGCTGAAGCAGCGCCTGAAGCCCGATACGCGCGTCGGCTTCATCGAGCCCGACTTCCGCTCGGTGCTCGGCCGTATCGCGGTGCTGGAAGCGCAGGGGCATGACCTCGAGCCGTTGCGCGAATGGGCCATCGTCATCAACACGCTGTACCAGATCAACCGGATCTCGCCCGACGTGGCGGCGACGCTGGGACGCACCATGGAGTTGGCCGGGTTCCAGCAGGTGAAGTCGGATTGGCAGGAGTGTAAGTCGGATTCGTTGATGATCGAGAACCTGGTGATGTTCTACGACGAGGTGCGCGACCGCCTCGGTTCCCTGGGTCTGATGACCTCCGACCAGGTGACGCGCCAGCAGCAATTGCTGAAGGCACTGCCCGAAGGTTCACCCGCGGCATGGGCCAGCTTTCGCGTGACGGGGATTGCGTAGTGTTTTGTCAGCATTGACACTCGATCAGCGCCACTCCGCAATCAGCGATGCCACCAGTGCGGTCCAGCCGGTTTGGTGCGAAGCGCCGAGGCCCTCGCCGGTCTCGGCATGGAAGTACTCGTGGAACAATATCAGGTCGCGCCAGTGCGGGTCGTCGCGAAACTCTGTTCGCGCGCCGTCGCAGGGGCGCATGCCGTCGGGCTTGCGGCGGAACAGGCGGATGAGTCCGTCGGCCAGGCCGCGGGCCAACTCACGGAGATTCCCAGGCGCGCCGCCCGGTACCGGGAACGTGAAGTGCTCGCCGTACACATCGGCGAGCTTCTTCAACGACTCGATCAGCAAATAGGTCGTCGGGAACCAGACCGGCCCGCGCCAGTTCGAGTTGCCGCCCTTGATGCGCGAGATCGCTTCGGCCGGCTCGTAGCCGACCTTCGCGCCGTTGTACTCGAAGGGGTGTTCCTCATGGTGCTTCGACAAACTGCGCAGCCCGTACGGGCTGAAGAACTCGGCCGGGTCGGCCACCGCCCCCAGCACCCGGCACAGTTGCTGATCGCTGACCAGCTTCAATACGTAATCGCGCTGACCATCGCGGTTGATCGGCGTGATGCAGCGGTCGGCCATCTCCGCGCGATTCCGCATGAACCATTCGACGTTCAGCTTGAAGTCCGGGAACTCCGCCAGCGTCTTCGCGTCGAGCACTTCGACGGCGAACAGCGGGATCAAGCCCACCAGTGAGCGCACGCGGAACTTGTGATAGCTGCCGTCGGGCCAGATCAGCACGTCGTAGTAGAACCCCTCCCGTTCGCTCCAGAGCGCGAAGAACCGCTCGCTGTGCTTGCGGTTCAGCGCCGCCCCGATGTAGGCGAAGTGCTGGAAGAACTTCGTCGCCATCCCCAGATACGCGGCATTGGTGCGCGACAGTTCCAAAGCGATGCGCATCAGGTTCAGGCAGAACATCCCCATCCAGCCCGTGGCATCGGACTGCTGAAGCTTTGTTCCCGGCGCGAACGGCACACTGCGATCGACGAGTGTGATATTGTCCAGCCCCAGGAAGCCGCCTTCAAACAAGTTGTTGCCATCGGTATCGACGCGGTTGACCCACCAGGCGAAATTGATCAGCAGCTTGTGGAAACACTTCGAAAGAAACACGTTGTCGCCCGTGCCGGTGCGCTCTTTCTCCATCGAGTAGACGCGCCAGACGGCCCAGGCGTGCACCGGCGGGTTCATGTCGGCGAAGTCCCATTCGTAGGCCGGGATCTGGCCGTTGGGATGCTGGAACTGTTCGAACAGCATCAGCCAGAGTTGTTCCTTGGCGAACTCGACATCGACGAGCGCCATCGGCACCATGTGGAATGCCAGGTCCCATGCGGCGAACCACGGGTATTCCCAGCGGTCCGGCATCGACAGCACGCGCATCGAATTCAAGTGCTGCCAATGCTCGTTGCGGTTCTTGCGGCGCGATGCGGGCGGCGGCAGGTCGGGCCGATCGCCATCGATCCATTGATGTACGTCAAACAGGTAGATCTGCTTGCTCCACAACAGGCCCGCGAGCGCCTGCCGCTGGATCGCTTTTTCTTCCGCTGTTGCATCTGCCGGGGCCAGCGGCGCGTAGAACTCATCTGCTTCGCGCTTGCGCTCAGCCACCAGCCGATCAATATCGTTCAGCGCCTTCTCAAGCGGCGAGTTCGTCAAGCGCAACCGCCAGACCTGCGACTGCCCAGGGGGTATCGTCGCGGTGTAGTGCACGGCCGACTTGGTGCCGATGTTTGCCGGGTTGGTGCTTGATTCGCCGTTCACGATGCGCCGATGGAGCGCATCGCGCGTGTATTCGCTGCGCGCGACTGCCTTCGGGCCGAACAGCAGCCGGGCGTTGGTTTCGTTGTCGGTGAACAGCGGTTGCCCGCCGGGAGAGGCGTACAGATAGCGCTTGCCCAGCTTGTACTCGGTCATCAGGTTCTTCAGCGGTTCCATCTTCGCTTCATCGGCCAGCAGGCAGATGGCGTCCTTCGTGTCCTGATGAAGGGAGATGACAGGCGTCGGCCCCTGCTCGATGCCCCAGGACCAGCGGTTGCGGAACAGCAGTTGCGGCAGCAGGTGCAGTGTGGCCGGGTCCGGCCCGCGGTTGAACGCTTCGATCCGGCAGACCCAATCCTCGGGCCCCGCTTTGGCGTACTCGATGACGATGTCGAAGTAGCGGTTGCCCGCGAACGCCGGGGTGTCGAGCAGTTCGTACTCCGGCTCGGTCACCAGGCGTTGGCGGTTCACCTTCAGCAGATCCGCATACGGGTACTCGCCCTGCGGGTACTTGTAAAGAAATCGCTGGTACGAGTGGGTCGGCGTCGCATCGAGGTGGAAGTAGTACTCCTTCACATCTTCGCCATGATTCGCCTCCGCGGGGATGAGGCCGAACAGACGCTCCTTCAGGATCGGGTCACGGCCGTTCCAGAATGCCGGCGCGAACACCAGCAGTTGATAGCGGTCGCACCACCCGGCAATCGCATCCTCGCCCCAGCGATAGACGCGGCTGCGGGCCATTTCGTGCGGGAAGTAGCCCCAGGCGTTGCCGTCCGCGCTGTAGTCCTCGCGTACCGTGCCCCATGATCGGTCCGAGACGTACGGCCCCCAGTGGCGCCAGTTGGCGCGTCCGGCCTTCGTATCATCAAGCCGTTTCTGCTCCGCACTGACTGGGGGCATGGGGAATAGTCTCCGTCGCCTGAGGGGGGATGCGTGACAGAACAAGTTACCGCAGTGCCGCGCAAGAAGTAAGCAGATTCGCCCGACCGCTTACTTCGTGGGCGACTCGTTCACAAGATCGACAGTGTTGATCGCATCGAGCGTCAGTTGCGACCAGGTTTCGTACCGGGCCCGGTCGCGCGCGACTTCCGTCAGTTCGACGAACGCCGCTTCGGCGAGCGCGTCTTCCCGGGCGCTGGCCCGGGGCTCATCCAGGTCGAACAGATGCACGATGCCCAGGTGGACGGTGCCGACGGGTGTACTCGGGTCGTAGATGAAGCCGAGCAGCAGTTCGCGGCAGGGCGAATCGATCGACACTTCCTCCCGAAGTTCACGCCGCATGCCGACAAGGTACGCATCAGCATGCGTTGCTGCATCTTCATCGCTGATATGCCCGCCGATGCCGATCGAACCGAGCGCCCGCAGC
>JBBQII010000107.1:0-8818 GCA_038324795.1 Gemmatales bacterium | reverse complement strand
CCAGATGAAGTCTTCACGTTCGTCGTCCCAAGCCCAGTAGCCGGGCAGCCAGATCACGTTGTCGCCTTCAGGCTTCTGGTCGGGCGGCAACTCATCCACATCGGCAGCAGGCTTCTTGGGGATGATCGGCCCGGCGGTCGGTTTCTGTTCGGGGGCGGCAGCATAGCCTTCGTGCACCGGCCCGCGTGCAAGGACTTCCACCTCCGGCTCGGCCGCCCGGAGAGCCGGGGCGCAGAACAACATCAGGGTGATCACGGATAGCCGAGTCATGGGAACAACCTTCGCGGGGGGAACACCGGGCGGAATGCCGGGGAAACGCAAGATGCGGACAATCTTGCGCAGCCGGGAAATAGGCGATCCCGCTCAAAAGTGCTAGTCTCGTTCCGGAACGCGGGCGAAGACGAAAGTGGACCACGAATAAAGCGAATCACACGAATCAAAACCGGAATACAGCGGTTGGCTGCTCCCTGTCTTCATTCGTGTGATTCGAGTTATTCGTGGTGAAGTTGTCTTTTGAAATCTCAACGCACCTTGCCGACGACTTTCGATACCTCGGCGGCGATCGCTTCGAGGTCGGCGTCGGTGGGCAGGGCATCGGATTTGAAAGACCAGCGTTTGATGATCTTGAAGCGGTGGAACAGCACGAAGGTGATTGCATCCTCCGCGCCGACCTGCCAGGCGGCTACCTGCGGCGGCACGCTGCCATCGGCCAGTTTTCCTTCTGCGAGGCCGGTCTGCACGTACGGGATGATCGCGGCATCGCTGAGCTTCTTGATCTCGTCCATGCGCGCGTAGCGGGTGTCGTCATCCGCGAAGTCTTTCTCGAGTGCGAGGAAGGCCATGAAGGCACCCAGGCGTTCCGGGCGGTACTTCTTCGCCAGGTCCTGCTGGAACTTCAGCACTTTCAAGATCGGGTCGGCCTCTTCCGTCGGGATCGACCGGACGAAGACGCCCAGTACCGTGGCCAGACCATGCTCGGTCACCGGATCGTGCAGCTTGCCGACGCGGTAATGGATGCTTTCATCCTTGCTCGGCGCCTTCTTATCCGGATTCGCCTTCTTCTTCGCATCCTCGGCAATTCGGCCATCGGAAATGAGGTACATGCGAAACCCGCGCGGCACGGCATCGCGCTCGGTGGGTTCCTGCATCGCCATCGCGCTGCCGAACACCAAACCCGCGAAGAGGAATCCGCAAACAACGCGCAACCGATTCATTCGTCAACTCCTTCATGCCGCGCACGGGGGGCTTAACCCCGCTCGCCCGTCGCATGATTGATCGTGCCGCATCCGGGCAGCGCGGTCAACAGCGATCGCTACTTCTTCTTCGGCTTCGGGTCGAGATTGGCGGTCAAGTCGGCATCACTGATCGTCGAGGAGACGCCATCGGCCGGGACATCCATCTTGCAGATCCAGACGAGCGCGTTAAGAACGATTTTGCGGAAGTTGTCGTCCGCCCAGTTCTTGTGGAAGTGCCCGCCCGTGAAGCCGACACCGCGCCCGCCGTCCTTGCGTTCGAGGGCCCACATCATCGTTTCCGGTCGGCCTTTCGCTTCCTGAATATGCGCGTACGGGCCCTTCGGGTAGACATAGGGTCCATCGCGCACCGCATCGGGCGGCGGAGCGATCAGCAACGGCGTCACCTTCGCATCGGTCGTGAAACGCATGTTGAAGTACCACTCATCGCGGATGCGGAACGGCTTGACCCCCTGCGTGATCGCATGCTTCGGGAACTCGGTGAAGTCAGGCGACCACATCGGGTTGCAGGAGAACATGTGCTCGTAGTAGCCGCCGATCCACTGCTGAAACTGCTTACCGCCCAGGTCCTTCAACACTTCGACGCCGTAATGGGAACAGATCAACCCGACGCCCTTGTCCATCAGTTTGCCGATTGTTTCCAGATGGTTGCCCTGCACGAGCGGATGTCGGCCGCCGCCATCGGCATAACTGAGGATGCCGTCGGCCCCGTCGAACGCGCTCTCATCCTTCGGCCAACCGCCTGTGTGGAACGACACGTCCAGCCCCGGGACTGCCTTCAGGCACTTCTCGAGCAACCGCGCGCCGGCGTTGAATTCATGCTCCCCCGGGCCATGGCTGGGGCTACCCGCCAGCAGGACGAGTTTCTTGTTGGCCGCGGCGCGAACCGGCGTTGCCAGTGTGGCGGCGAGTGCGGTGCCGAGGAAAACGCGTCGATCGAGTGGCATGTGTGAAACTCCCATGGATGCGGGGCGGCGGTCGTGCGAGCCATGATACCGACAATCGTGAGAGGATGACCAGTCCGGACACAATTGCCCGTGCGGTTCACGCCGATCGCCAACGCCGATATGCTAACCGCATGCTTCTCATGAGTGCCACCGGCCTTTCGCGGCAATTCGATCGCGGGCCGTTGTTCGAAGACCTCGGTTTCGAGTTGTTCCACGGCGAACGGGTCGGCCTCGTCGGACCCAACGGCGCGGGCAAGACGACGCTGATGCGCATCCTCGCCGGGCAGGACACCTCCGACGCCGGCGATGTCCGTCTGCATGCCGGGGCGCGGGCGATGCTCCTGGAACAGCATGCCGAGTTCCCGCCCGGGCGCACGCTCTTCGAGGAGGCCAAGTCGGCCTTCGGTGAACTGCTGCACGCTCAGGAAGAGATGGTCCGTGTCGCCGAGGAGATGTCCGCCGCCACCGACCCGGCGACGCACAAGGCGCTGGCGGAGCGCTACGACCGCCTGCACGAACTGATCCGCCACAACGATGCCTACACGCTCGACCACAAGGTTGAACAGGTCCTGGGCGGTCTCGGTTTCCGCCTGGTCGACAACGACCGCGAACTGCGCACCTTCAGCGGCGGCCAGCAGCGGCGCGTGCTGCTCGCCAAAATGCTGCTCGCCAGCCCGGACGTGATGCTGCTCGACGAACCGAGCAACCACCTCGACATCGAGGCGACACGCTGGCTGGAAAACTATCTCGCCCAGCAACCGCAGGCAATGCTGATCGTCAGCCACGACCGCTACTTCCTCAACCGCGTCGTGACCAAGATCTTCGAACTGCACGGCCGGCAGATCAACTCGTATCCCGGCAATTTCCAGCAGTATGTCCGCCTGCGCACGGAACGCTACGAACAGCAGATGCGCGAGTACGAATCGCAGAAAGAGTACATCGAGAAGGAAGAGGAACTGATCCGCCGGACGCACTATGGTCAGATGGCGAAGATGGCCCAGTCGCGGTCGAAGAAACTCGACAAACTCGAACGGCTTGACATGCCGACGATGATCGAATCGCCGCACATGAGCTTTGGCGACGTCGTGCGCGCGGGCGATGTCATCGTCTCCGCGACCGACCTGGGCAAGGCCTACGACGACAAGGTGCTGTTCAAGAACCTTAACTTCGACCTGCAGCGCGGCAAGCGCCTGGGCATCATGGGTGCCAACGGCAGCGGCAAGACGACGCTGTTGCGCATCATCCTTGGTCATGAAGATCCGTCGGAGGGCGAAATCAAGCGCGGGCATCTGGTTGACTACGGCTACCTCGACCAGCACCTGAAGCTGCTTCCCGAAGATAAACCGGTGATTCAGGCGATCTGGCCCAACCCCGACCCGGAGTTGACGGAACAGAAGATGCGCGACTTGCTGGGCCGTTTCGGCCTGTCGGGGCCGATCGTACAGCAGCCGGTGAAGGAACTTTCCGGCGGGGAGCGCAGCCGGGCCGCCCTGGCGCGGCTCGTGGTCGAGGGGGCCAACGTGCTGGTTCTCGATGAGCCGACCAACCACCTCGACATCTGGGCGTGCGATTCGCTGGAACAGGCGATCGGTCAGTTCGAGGGAACCGTGATCGTCGTCAGCCATGACCGGTACTTTCTCAACCGGGTCTGCGACCTGTTGATCGTTCTCGAACCGAACCGTTGCGAAGTGGTCTACGGTAACTACGACACCTACGAACTGCTGCGGACCGCCCGCGAGAAAGCGACGAAGGCAAGCGACAAGGCGGAAGGTGCAAAGCGCAAGGCGGAACCCGAGCAGCCCGGCAAGAACTCCACCAAGGTGGCGAAGCGGAAGCGTAAGTTCCCGTATCGCAAGGTCGAGGAGATTGAAAAAGACATCGCTGCCGCGGAAGCACGTAACGCCGAGCTGGAAGAGTCATTGGCGTCGGCCGAGACCTACCGCGACGCCAACAAGTTCCAGGAAACCCTGAGCGCCTTCGAAGAAGGCAAGAAAAAGCTGGCAGGCCTCTACGAACATTGGGAAGAAGCAAGCGAACTGAATTGAAGGCCCTTCGTTTATCGGAGCTGAAACGTCGGGTTGGCGTCGTAGCCGCATTCGCCAGAATGCGGGTTTACTGCTCGACGATCCCCGCATTCTGGCGAATGCGGCTACCCGACGATTAAGCTGTGACAAAGCGCTGGCAGGCGAAGCAATCCCCCTGATCCGGAGAGTTTTCATGGATGTGCGCTGGTACGTCAGACAGGGCGAAGCAAGCACCGGCCCATTCGCTTTCGCCGAGCTTCAAGCTCAGGTCGATGCCGGTTCACTGCAACCCGCACACCAGCTCCGCCGCGATGGCGCGTTTGATTGGCAGCCCGCTTCGTCGTTGCCCGACCTGTTCACCCCGGCCCCGATCATGCTCGAAGAGGCCGATCCGTTGCCTCTCGATGACGAGTTCGACGACCGCCCGCGCCGGCCACGCCGACGACGTGTTGACGATGAGAACGATTACGACCGACGGGCAGAGCCGAACAAGTTCATCGAACAGTCGAAGCTGTTCCTGATACGCGCGTTCACGTTCAACTTGCATGCACTGGTCGTCAGCGGTCCGGAACGCAAAGCGCTCGATCGCGTCGGCATCACCGACGAGACGGCCCAGCGCTACGCGGTCTGGCGGCGCAGCATGCTCTGGTTCGTGATGGTGCCGACGGCCTTCGCCGCGCTGTTTCATCTGCTGAAACTGCTGACGATGGATCAAGACGATCTGCAAGACTACAGCCGCGCCGGCATGATGCTGTTCTATTTGATGTCGCTTTCGCTGATCGCTCTGCCGATCACCGCCGGTCTGGCGGCGGCCGGTTACACCACCCCGCGATTGTCGTCGCGCATCGCCATGCTCGGTGCCATCATCGCCTTCGGCGTGCCGATTCTCGTCGCTCTGGTGCCTGCCGAGCACTTTCTGGAAGGGACCATTTCAGGTGACGAAGCGAAGTTCGGTGTCGGCTTGTTGTTCGGGATCATGTTCTACCTGAGCCTGCTTCCGACGGTGTTGTCCGTGCTGCCCGCCACCTGCCGGGCGAGCATCCGCCTGAAGAGTCTGCTGCCCGCATCGATCGCGCCGGGCTGGGGCCTGATCTCCAGCGCGCCGCTCTATGTGCTGCTCGGCTTTGCCACATTCATCCTGATCCATCAGATCACCGGCAGCCCGCTGTTGATCCTCGGCGTACTTCTCTGGATCGGTGCCCCGCTCGTTCATCTGTGGAATGCCGACCTGTGGATCCGCCCGTTGACCCGGCAGAAGGACATCAACAAAGCCATCCGCATGCAGACATACGTTGTCGCAATGGTAGCTGCAGGCGTCTTTCTGATTGTCGTTTTCCTGCTGACATCGAAACTGATGGGCAAACATATCGTCGGCTTTGACGACAAAACATCGCTGATGCGGCCCTGGAGCATCGATCTGCACGCGCGCTGGATCGAGTTCGTTGGACGCTCGATGTTTCTGACTGTTGTGTTTGCCGACCTGCTGCTGGGAATGAACCTGTCGGTCTGGAAGCATGAGAAGGAGTTTTATCGCACCGAAGCTGCACAAGACTATGACCGCGTCATCGAAAACCTGATCGCCGCGGTCGGTACTCCGCCGCTGGCGGCGTCGCCCTCAGTCTTCGGGACGGAAGGCGACGCCGCAAGCGGCTGAGGCTACTTCTTCTTGAACACAACGACATGCTGCCAGGGAAGGTCCTTGTTCGTTTCGACATGGGTCATCTGTTTGAACTCGTCCATCTCCCTGATCACCTGGCGTTCGCTCATCTTGTGGACTTCCTTGATGGGCACCTTCGCGTCTTCCTTGCGGAACTCGACGAAGACCAGGCGGCCGTCTTTCTTCAGCGACTTGATCATCCCTTCGACCATTTCGTAGGGGTAAGTGAACTCGTGATAGACATCGACCATGATGATCAGGTCGATGCTGTTCTCCGGCAGGTTCGGGTCGTTCTCCTTGCCAAGGATCGTCTCGACATTCGCCACCTTGTCTTCCTTCATCCGGTCGGTGACGATTTTCAGCATCTCCTTCTGGATGTCGACGGCGTAGACCCTGCCCTTTTCGCCGACCAGCGGGGCCATGCGGAAGACGTGGTAACCGCTGCCCGCGCCGATGTCGGCCACGTGCATGCCCGGCTCGATCTTCAGGGCCTTCAACAGCTTCTTCGGCTGCTCTTCTTTTTCGCGCTCCGGCCGTTCCAGCCAATTCGCCGCCTGATGGCCCATGACGTGCGCGATCTCGCGATCAAGGTAGAACTTGCCGATGCCGTTGGGATCGTGGTCCTTGCGCGTTTCGTAACGGGATTTGGTCGGCTCGGCCGCGTGCAGCGGAAGAGATAGAAGCAGAACTGCGAAGAATGGACGGTACATGCTGAACCCCCGGTGAGGACTGACACCGGGGATTGTAACGTGTGCAAAGCGTTTGCCGTAGTGTATACGTCCACGTGTGCACGAATTCGAGTTTCGTCGAACTAAAACCGTGCACACGTGGACGTGTACACTACGCCGCCATGGCCAACGGCAGGATCACCGGCTCATCGTTGCCCAACAGAAGGGCGGCCAGTCGATCGACTTCCGCGCGCAGGTCACTGCATTCGCGTTCCAGCATCGCCCGCTGTGTCGTCCAGCCCAGCCGTGTCTCGCCTTGCGTGGCTTCGTTCTGCGTCAGGTGATACTCGCGCCGTTCGATCTCCATCTGGCGGTCGGCGGCCACCTGCTGGCGGATCAATGCTTCTTCGATCCGCTCATGCGCCTGGCCGAACAGCCGATCGATGTCGCCGCGCTCGGCGGCCAGCGCCTCACGCGCCCGATCGCTCCGCGATTCCGCCTTCGCAAGCCGGCGGAACACATGCCGACCCAGCCGTTCCAGCCGTTTGCCCGCCAACTCGGGTGAATCGGTCGACGGCAGCAGCTTCTGTCGGGCTTTCTCGATCACCAGCGCGCGGGCCGCGATCTGGCTTTCGCGCTCGTCGAGCGCCTGCACCTGCTCGTCGCGCGCCATCAACTTACGGCTCGCTTCCACAGTCATCCGTTCGCAGCGGCGGTGCTCCTCACGCAGGGCGACCACCTCGTGTCGGCGGCGTTCGCTCCAGCGTCGGCACAGTTCCGTCAGAGCCTTCTCGCGCCGACTCAACTCCCGGCTGCGCTGTTGCAGGTCGTACTCGCGCCGGCCGAGTTCGCCTCGCCAGTCTATCTCGATCGAGTCGAGCCGGGACTGGCGCACATCGAGTCGTTCGCACAGTTGCCGCAGTCGCTCCTGCTCCCGTTCGACCTGCTCCTCGACGAAGCCAATCGCCTTTTCGTTCTCCGCGATCTGCTCTTCCCGACGGCGCAACTGTTCCGCCAGTTGGCTCATTTCATCGACCAATCGGCCTTCTTCCGATCGCCACGCATTGCGCGCCTGCGCCAGGCGGTTCGCCTGTTCCAGCACGTGCAGGCGCTGGTCGGCCAGTTCGTCCGCCAGCCGGTCGAGGACCCGCCGCCGATGCATGATCTCCGCGTCATTGTCGGCCGCAATCGGCTCATCGTTGACTTCGGGAACTGATGCGGGCTGGCTGCCCAATCGCATCCGCTTCTCTTCAAGTTGCAGAAGCACCACGCGCAGGTTGACGACGCGCGATTCCATCCCGTCCGCTTCAATACGCAAGTCCGCGGAGTGATGCTCCATCTGCATCCGCTCGGCCCTCAGCGACACGGCTTCGGTCTTCAGCCGTGCCCGTTCGTCAGCCAGTTCCGTGCGTTCCTGGTCCAGTGCCGCCGACTGCCGTGCCGCATCGTTGCGGGCATGGCGCTGGGCAAGTTTCAGCTGGTCCCAGTCGTGTTCGATCCGCCGGGTTTCGACTTCGACGCGCACTTCGTGCTGTTCGCGATCGGCTTCCAGTATGGCCCGGGCCGTCGCCATTTCCTCGCGCTCGAACTCGGCCAGTGCCCGGTCGCCCGACGTTCGCTGGCGCTCGATCCCCCAATGCCGTTTCCAGCGCTTGATGAATCGCGCCCGCAGCCGGAACAGCCGATCGCGCCGGGCATCGGCTTCTTCTTCGCGCTTCTCGATTTCGTCGCGTGCCTCGGCCAGATCATGCAGTTGCTGGCTGATGACGACATCGTGCGTCTGCCGTTCACGACGGTACGCGGCTCGGGCTTCGCTTACCTGCTTGCGCAGTGATTCAAGCCGTTGCGTTTGCCGATCAGCCGACATTGCCTCGGCCAACACTTCATTGACTTCGGGAACGGGTGCATCGTCAACGGCGTCCGCCAGCGGCGCGGTCCAGTGGATGGCGAACTCGAACGGGCCGACGGTCAGTCGATCGTCATCGTGCAGCGGCCCTGTGGTTTGCGGCACTCCATTGACAAGAGTGTCGCCCACTCCCCAGGCGCGCAGATGCGGACCGTCGGCCCCCAGGGCGATCAGAGCATGGATCGGCCGAACGTTGTCGACTTCAAGTTGAATGTCGCAACCCTTTGCCGAGCCGATGATCGTGATCGGGTTCTTCAGCGACCGCCGGGCACCCTGCAGGCGGCTGTTGCAGAGGACGAGTTCGCCCAACGAAGTTGGTGTTGACGTCAAACTCATCATGCAGACCTCTTTGGGAGAGTGACA
>JBBQII010000106.1:0-8828 GCA_038324795.1 Gemmatales bacterium | reverse complement strand
CGTTGTCGTGCATATAGGTGGGCCAGTCGTCGGCATGCAACGAACACGCGGCCAACGAGAGAAGTAGGCTGATGGAGGCGGTCTGCACGCGCATGTGGCACCCTATGTTGGCCGTTCGAACTCGAACCTTCGGTGAATCGTAATACGAATAGGGCGCGGGTGCAATTGGTTTACAGACGTACGACTCCGTCAGAGCCCGAGCGCCATCGAGAGAGACGCGGATTCCTCGCTGGCGCTCGGGCTCTGACGGGCGCGGCGATCACGTCGAATGTTTTCCATTTCCCTACTGCGTTGCCTTGATAAGATAGTGCCATCACGACGAAGCCTGCCACGCCCCTTGACCCTCTTCCAACACCATCGAGTCGACTTATGCGATCCTCTTCCGCTACAGCGCTGGGCTTCTCGGCGATGCTCCTCGCCGCGATCGGGTTGTTCTCGGCCTACAGCGATGGCCCGACGGCCGAAGCACAGGCCAAAAAAGCCGCCCCCAAAAAAGAGGTTGGCCCCGGCTCGGCCGATCTGCTGAAGCCCACCCCGCGGCCGAAGAAGGCCCCGCTGCTCGAAAGCAAGCTGCCCCTGGAATTCATCAAGGGCGAACGGATCGCGCTGGTCGGCAACTCGCTCGCGGAGCGCATGAATCTGTTCGGTTACTTCGAAAGCATGTTGCACAGCCGGTTTCCGGACAAGGAACTGGTGTTCCGCAACTTCGGTCGGCCCGCGGACGAAGTCGCCATCCGGCAGCGTTCGGCCGACTACTCCAAGCTTGATGACCCGCTGCACGCGTTCAACCCCGATACGTTCCTCTGCTTCTTCGGCTTCAACGAATCGTACGCCGGGCCGAACGGCGTCGAGAAGTTCAAGGGCGACTATGCGAAGTTCATCGACGAGTTCATCGGCAAGTACCCGCGCGATGATGAAAAGTCCCCGCCTCGCTTCATCCTTGTGACGCCTGCCGCGTTTGAGCCGACCGGCGACAAGTTGCTGCCGGACGGCAAGAAAGAAAACGAGAACCTGAAACTTTACGCGGATGCCGTCATCGACGTGGCGAAGAAACGTAATCTGGCCGTCATTGACCTCTACACGCCCACACTGCCGGTCTTCACGAAGCAACCGGGTACGAACTACACCATCAACGGAGCGCACCTGAACGAAGCCGGCGACCGCGAAGTCGCCACGCTGCTCGACAAGACCCTGTTCAACTCGTCGAGCCCCGCGAAGCTCGGCACGTCCGAGTTCGAGAAGATCCGCACTGCCGTCAACGACAAGTCGTTCATCAACATGCAGGATCACCGCATGGTCAACGGCTGGTACGTCTACGGCGGCCGGCGAACCTACGATACCGATACATTCCCGCGCGAGTACGTGAAGCTTCGGAACATGGCTGCCGTGCGCGACCGCTACATCTGGGACATGGCCCAGGGCAAGCAAGTGGCAGCCGCCGTCGACGACAGCAAGACGGGCGACCTGATCGTCCCGCCCACGCGCTTCGGCGCGGCAGGTCGGCAGTACTCCGAGAATCCGGAACTGAAGTATCAGACGCCTGACGAATTCATCAAGACTTGCTCCGTACCGCCGGGGATGGAACTCAAGCTGTTCGCGGATGAGAAGATGTTCCCCGAGTTGGCCAAGCCGGTGCAGATCAATTTCGACAACAAAGGCCGACTGTGGGTGGCCTGCATGCCTTCGTACCCGCAGTGGCGGCCGGGCGACTCGTACCCCAACGACAAGTTGCTGACCTTTGAAGACACCGACGGCGACGGCAAGGCCGACAAGTGCACCACGTTTTACGACAAGCTGCACTGCCCCACCGGCTTCGAGTTCTGGAACGGCGGCGTGCTGGTCGTCGATCAACCGCGGCTGTTGTTTCTGAAGGACACCGACGGCGACGGTAGAGCAGACCTCGTCGTCCACCTGCTGGACGGCTGGGCCACCGATGACACGCATCATACTTGCGGCGCCTGGGAATGGAGCCATGGCGGCCTGCTGCACATGCTCGAAGGAATCGCCACCAGCACGACGCTGGAAACGCCGTGGGGCCCGCATCGCAGTGCCGGCAAGGGGGGTGCCTACGTGCTCGATCCGCGCACCATGAAGATCCGGCAGTTCGCGCTGCCCGGTCAGGCGAATATGTGGTGCTACGTCTTCGACGAGTGGGGCCAGGGGATCGTCGGCGACGGCACCTCTGCCAACCATCACTGGGACGTGCCGCTGTCGGGCGCCCAGTACAGCGGTCGTAAAGGAATGAACACCGTCTTCAGTCAAGAAGGCATGCGACCGGCACTCGGCAACGAATGGCTGGTCAGCCGCAACCTGCCCGATGAGGTGCAGAAGCAGTTCACTTATGCCTGCGTCATCAACATGAACGGCATGCCGCGATTCACCATCAAGGACGACGGAGCCGGCTTCAAGGGCGAACGCATCAAGAAAGACGCCAAGACGCCCGACGATCTGATCCGCTCGCCGGACAAGCATTTCCGCCCCGCCGACCCGCAGATCGGGCCCGACGGAGCCCTCTGGTTTGCCGACTGGGCCAATGCCCTGGTTGGCCACATGCAATACTCACAGCGTGACCCGAACCGCGATCATGTACACGGCCGAATCTATCGCCTGGTCGGCAAGGACAAGCCGCTCGTCAAGCCCGCGACGCAGTTCGGCAAGTCGATCCCCGAGATCCTGGAACAGTTCAACGAGTACGAATGGCGCACTCGCTATCGTGCCCGCCGTGAACTGCGCGACCGCCCGACGCCGGAGATCCAGACCGCGCTGAAGACCTGGACCGAAAAGCTCGACCCGGCCGGCAAGAACTACGACCGCCTGCTGTGCGAAGCACTGTGGGTGCAGCAGAGCCACCATGCCGTCGATGTCGATCTGCTGAAGAAGTCGCTGGCATCGAAGACATTCGAAGCCCGTGCGGCCGCGGTCCATGTGCTGACCGATGAGCGCGAGTTCATCCCCGGTGCGTTTGACCTGTTGGCGAAGTCGGCCGTGGATGCCCATCCGCGCGTGCGCGTCGAAGCATTGCGCGGCCTGAGCTTCTACAAGGACATGCCATCCATCGAAGCGATGCTTGCCAGCGGCAAAATGCCAGGCGGCGACTACTGGACGAAGTACGCCCTTGAAGCCGCACTGTCGGCCAACGAAGAAGTATGGCGCAAGCCGTACCTGGCCGGCACGCTGGCAAAGGACGACGGGGCCGCCCGGCAGATATTCATCGACATCATGTCGGCCTCGAAGGTCGGGGCGGCCGTTGCCCCGCATCTTCAGGTGTTGCTCAGCCAGGATAAGAAGTCGGTTGAGGAGAAGAACAAGGCGATGACCGCGATCGCGGACATGAAGGGCAACGCCACCAACGGCCGGGCGATCTTCACCCGCAGCAGTTGCTCGGCCTGTCACAAAATCGGCGCGACCATGGAGCAGGAATATGGCCCGAACCTCGACAAGGTGGTGCCTCGCTTCACACAGGCTCATCCGAATGTCCCGACTCGTTTGAAGCTGATCGAATCGATCATCGACGTGAATGCCGACATCAACGAGAAGTACCTGACCACCGTGATCGAAACCGCCGACGGCAAGGTCATCCGCGGCCTGCTGGTCACCGAGGACAAGAAGAACGTGGTGATCTTCGACGGCAAGGACAAGCGCACAATCCCGGTCGAAGATATCGAAAACCGCCGGCTGGTGAAGCAAAGCAGCATGCCCGAAGGCCTGGCGGCAACGATGGCCCCCGCGGAGTTCCTGGATCTGATCGAGTTCCTGTCAACGTTGAAATAACACCCCGCCGCATGCGGCGTCGCCTGCCCGCGACGCCGCCACCGAGTGTGTCTCACGATCCTGCTACCCGAGGGGAGACTCGCGCCCAACGGTGAGACTCACGACCTTTCAGTGAGACTCGCCGAAAGGAGCTTGTCATCGAACAGGTGCTCGACCGCAGGTACAACGTCCCGCCGGCCTCGAAGCCGCATTCGCCAGAAAGCGGGTGTATCGCTCTAGCGGCCCCGCATTCTGCCGATGCTGCTGCCCGATAATTCTGCTGTGACAAAGCACAACGTCGCTTGCTATTGATGTCGATGACGATTTCCACCTGCGGCCGTAGTCTCGCTGTGGTTCTTGATCCCGGAGGGATCGCAGCAGGTAGCCCCGGGTCGCCGCTTCGGCACACCCGGGGTTGCGATCACGGTTTGCCCCGACCCCCCTGCCGGGGTCGCAGTGCGTGCTCCGACCCCTGCCGGGATCGTATGCGTGGGGGATCGCTGCCGGTGGTGTCGCTGCGCTCAACCACCGGCTACTTGCCGGGACCCCTGCCGGGGTCCACAACGGACCACATCATGGCACCTGAGAATGAGCGATCTCTGCGAAAGTCGTGCATGAACTTCGGAAGCCTTGTACCGACGCAATTAGCGAACATTGAGAAGTGACACATCAATCCCAAGCCCAGTCCTGAAGCTTCCGAAGGTCGGGGATGGCCGGGAGTTTACGAGTTGAAGTGCATCACTTCAGCGGCTGGTCATTTCGCGATGAGGATCCTTGGACGGCGTGCTTGTCAGCAAGATTCGGCCCCCCCCGCCGCTGCGGGGATCGCGGCCGCCAAGCACCACCCAAATGAACCACTCTCCGAGGTCCGACCCGAGCAGGGCGTACAGGCCGAACCCCACTCCGATTGCACCAGAGCCGAGTTGCTCCCGCAGACAAAACTTAGATGGGGGCACCAAAGGCCAGCAGCCATGCAAATGCCAAAGCGAACAAGCCGGCCAGAATCCGAAATATGATCGCCCGCATCCGCGCGGCCGGCCGGGAAGAGTGAGTGGCGGAGATGGGGCAATATTGAGTGTCGCCTTTGCTTCCCCCCCACGCACATTGAACCGCAAGGGCTCTCTACGAAAGGTAACTTCGGGGCTCAATCACACGGTATCGGCACTCACTGTCCGCGCGTCGTGGTGCGGCTCGCAACGCACCACGCAAGACTCGCTTCTGGCAGCTTTTGACGCTTTGCAGGTCGGAATCGGATGTCGGCGGAGTTCGTGCGCGAGGCTTGCGGCCTGCCGCCACTTCCATGCTTCGCGGCGCGACGAAGATCAATCTTTCTATTTCGACTGCGACGATCGCGATTTCACTTCGGATCGGGCGTCGCCACCCGTCCCGGAACCATAGAATAGAATGAATCGGCTGCAAAGTGTTTGATCGCCTCTGGAGACTGGTCGTGAATGTTCTCGTCAGCCTTCTGCAACAGTTTGGAAGTGCGGTTGGCCCGGCCACCGGCACCGTGACCTGCGCGTTGTATCTCGTCGCCTTTTTGAGGAAATGGTCGCGCTCCAGAAAGTCGTCGCACGTTCTCACTGTCTTGAAGGAACTCGGGCTGAAAACCGAAACGGATGTTCGAACGGCCGTGGCTTCCTGGGAGATGCCGGCAGGCTTCACCGAGGAGCATCGCAAGGAAATGATCGGCCTGCTGACCAATCTGGTCAGAGGGGTACGATTCCATTCCACTCAAGGGTCGCCGCTGAGCAGCTTCCTGCGTTGCGAACAGTTGATCGACCAGTTGCTGCAGAACATCCAACCTCGCCATCGAGCGGGCGAGAAAGTAAGTGATTGGGAACTGAAACGATTCCTGGGGATGGGTTCATTCGGTGAAGTATGGATGGCGGTGAACCCGAAACATCCTGATCGCCGGGCCTTCAAATTCTTCACCCAGCCGGATGCTTCGGAATGGCTGGACCGCGAGGGCGAAAGCCTGGCCGCCGTGCTGACGCGGCTTAAGGGCTGCCGAAACGTCATCGAGTACATCGATTTTTATGGGGCCGCACAACCTTACCCCTACCTGGTCGTCGAATACGTCGCGGGCGGCTCGTTGGAGGATTGGATTCTCAGCCGGCCCGATGATCGGGTACATCTGGACACGGCCGAGGTGATTCGCGGACTTGCATTTGGTGTCGCCGCCGCGCACAGACATCACATTTATCATCGAGACTTGAAGCCCGCCAACGTGTTACTCACGCAAGACGCGGATCCCGTCGCCAAGATCGCCGACTTCGGCTTAAGTCGCGTGGATGAACGCTCCGAAAACCAAAGCTCGGTTGCTTCGCAGGCGGTCGTCGTCGGCACGCGCATGTACCACCCGCCCGAGGCGTCCGATCCGCTGGAGAAACGCCAGCCCGCCCAGGACGACGTGTTCGCCTTGGGTGTCATCTGGTATCAGGTATTGACCGGAAAACTGGAGCGGCCACCGTACGATTTCGTCGAACGTCTGACCAAATCGGGAATCGATTCCCACACGGTGAACATGGTCTCCCGCTGCCTGGCGCACCCGGATCGACGATATTTGTCGGCCTGCGAACTCTTTGATGACCTTGAAGTCGAGACGCCGTCCGAAGTCTGGAAGGTGCCGGAAGGTTGCTTCGACGTCGGTCCGATCGCCCGTGCGTATCTGGAGCGCGCGATTTGTTAGCCGGCGATGTCATCCCACTCGCAGGTACTTGTAGAAATCCTCCTTCGGCACGAACGGACTTTGCAGCCGGGTCAGGCCGCCACCGCGCTTCCAGACGAGGTCGCCCTTGCCGAACAGGTAGGCGGCATCCGGTTCATCCAAAAAGAGGTTTGACTCGCGTTTCGTGGCAACATGAAGACCAATGCGGCCCGGCAGGTTGCTGCGAAGAAGCGGCGTAACCACCGACGCTTCGGGCCTCTGAGTACCAAGCACCAGATGGATGCCGGATGCTCGTGCCTTGGCCCCTAGTCGTTTAAGAAGGGGTTCCAACAGCTTCTTGATGGACTTATCGACCATCAAATCGGCAAATTCATCGATTACCACCAGCCAACGCGGTACCGTGTCTTTCCCGGTCAAATGCCGAACGTGATCGATGCCTCTTTTCTGCATCAGATCGTAGCGGCGTTCCATCTCGTCGAAGCACTCTTCCAAAACGGGAATCGCCTCGGTCCCGTCGTATCGCACCGGTCCATCCAGGTAGGGGCACTTCGGATCGATGTTGAACGTCACTCGCTTCGGATCGATGAGGCGAAAGCGGATCTGCTCCGGGCCAAGCCGTGCCGCCAGGCCCGCAAGCATCGCCTTGAGAAACTCGCTTTTGCCGCTGCCCGTGGTGCCGGCCACGAGCAGATGGCAGCTTTCGGGTTCGCTCAGGTTGAGCCATTCGGTACGACCCGCCACGTCCTTCCCGGCCGGGAATGCCGGTTCACCGGCCAGCGACGGCGGGCACGCCGTCAGCAGCGGAGGCAGTAACACCGTTTGGCGATCGGGGCGCAGCACGTCGATGCTGACATATCCGGCCTGGCTTGCAATGTGTGGCTCATTCGTCAGGGCCAGATGTACCTTGAGATTCTCCGCCTGTCGTTGGATCTTGCCGAAGTCTGCATCGCCTTGAGGTTGCAGTTTGAGCCGGACGAACGTCGGCCCGACTTCCGCTCCGAGAGGTTGGACTGACTGGCCCCGCTTCTTAAGGTATTCGGCCGCTTTATGCAGGATTTCCTCGTGCCAAGCCTTCGACGGAATCGGATCAAGTGGTGGGGTGGGCACAACGCCAAGTTTATTCAGCCGGTTCTCGAACGCAATTTCGAACAGCTTGAGTTTGGCGATCACGCCCGTCTCGGCGATCAGTTGGCGGCATTCGTCCGCCGAGATCGCCCGATTGTTGAGAACCAGGTCTTTCGCTTCCGCCCTGCGGATGATTCGCCGCAGGCATTCCAGTTGCTCGAAGGTCGACTGATTCGAGTCGAGAGGGAATGGACGGATCTTGCCGGCGGTCACCAGCTGCTGGTAACTCTTGAAGGCGGCCGACGATTTGCCGACGCTCAATTGCTCGCGAGGCCAGACGACGAGAGTGCCAGCGACGGATTCGCTTGCTGTTTCCAACGCCTTTAACCAGCTTGCGAAGGCCGTTCCGCCATCTTTTTTGCTGACCGCGACAAGTACTTTAAGCGTCTTCTCTCCGTGAGCCAGTACGACGGTGGCACTGGGCCGAGCATCACCCGGGCTGGGCTTCAGGGGTTGCGGAACCACTTTCACGAGAGTCATTCCGGCCGGCACGTGCTTGCCAAGCATCGCAATTCGCAGTGCCTCGTCGACAGCATTCCACAAGTCGGCTTCCTGGGTATCGACCGCCGATCTGCGATCGTTCTTCGTGGAATCGAGTTCCTGCGTCCATTCCAGGGTGAACAGGACGGGAATCGGTTGCCTGTCCGTTCCTTTGTCAAGTGTGATCAGGCCCTGTCGTTTCTTGACCAACCAGTCGTCGAACCGGTTGCGGCATTGCTCCTGAATGAACCATCGGGGTGAAGGGACATTCTTTTCGACAAAGCGGCGAACGGAGTCGAGATCGAACGGCCAACCGGCCGCTTGGGCGGGTTCATGATCGGTCCAACTTCGCATGCGCCGCTGGATGAACTCCGCCGCTTGCTCCGGGGAAAGATCCTGCAGATCATACTTGACGACACGATCAATAAACGCCTTGTAGGCGCCTTGTTCCTGAACCTTCTTCCACACATCCTCATAACAACCCAGCGCGAGCACCAGGTTTGGGATCGTTTGCAACCAGCCCATCAATTGGCTGGTCAGTTCGCGAAACGCGGTCTGATTCTTTTCGAAGAGCAGTTCCAGTTGATCGAAACAAAGAATCAGCGGCATGTCCATGGATTGAAGCAATTCGGCCACCCCGTGGATCACGTCGGCAGCGGGCGGCGAATTGATCGGCAATCGCAGGCTGATGCGGCGCTCTTCCGGAATCTGCTCCGTTTCACCGCGCAGCCACCACCGCGCGTCGTCCGCCGCGGGCGAAAGCGACAAAACCAAAGCACGTACGACAGCGCCCGACACATTC
>JBBQII010000105.1:0-8855 GCA_038324795.1 Gemmatales bacterium | reverse complement strand
GGCTCGTCGGGCGTCGTGCACAATTGGAAGCTGCCGACGACCCGGCACACCTACCGGCAGACGATGCACGCGAAACTCGGCGACACGATCACGCTGCCGTATGTCGGCAGCGAGACGAAGCCGAACCGTTCTGAATTCGCCCTCTTTGAACTCCGCGGCGAACATCACTATTCCGATCGTTTCGACAACATCGCGATCAAGGACGGCATGATCGAAATCGCCGGCCTGCCGGCTGGCGACTACCAACTGCTGTTGAAGAACTCGCGTGAAGCGATGCGGTTGCGCGTGGTCGACGGTACGGTCGAAGCGGGTTACGTCCTGGGCAAGATCCGGCATCTGCAACTGCCGGCCCTGAAGCCGGTGCAGGTCACGGGGCTGACCAGTGATGAAGAGTTCATCTCGATCCGCCTGCGCGACCATTCGCCGTTTACGCGGGTACACCTGTTCGCGACTCGCTACCTGCCGGAGTTCGACGGCTTCGACAACCTGGGCCGGGTGCGCGATGTGCCGCTGCGCGGCCAGTCGCCCCTGATGACTGAATCGATGTATCTGGCCGGCCGGAACATCGGCGATGAGTATCGCTACATCCTCGACCGCCGCCTGCAGAAGAAGTTCCCCGGCAACATGCTCGAACGCCCCTCGTTCCTCTTGAACCCGTGGATCGTCCGCAGTACGGACGCCGGCGAACAGCAGGCCATGGAGGGTGAAGAGTACAGGAAAATGCTGAAATCCCAGGGCGGCGTTGCCATGCAGGAGCTGCTTCGCAGCGGTGGCGGCAATGGCTGGCAGGCCGGCAGCAGCCAGTTCGCCAACATCGACTACCTGGCCGACGCCTCCGCGATCCTGCTCAACCATATTCCGGACAAGGACGGCATCATCAAGATCAAGAAGGGGGATCTCGGGCCGCACAGCATGATCCATGTGATTGCTGTCGATCCGCTGAATACGACCGCCCGGACGCTCTCGCTGGCGGAGCAGAAGGCCGGGTTTGTCGACCTGCGCCTGCGCAACGGCCTCGACCCGGCCCGGCACTTCACGCAGCAGAAGCAGACGAGCACGCTGGCCGCGAAGCAGCCGTTCACGATTGCCGACGCCGCCAGCAGTCGGTTCGAGATGTACGACAGCCTCGCCAAGGTTTACAGCCTGTACAACACGCTGTCGCACGACCCGAAACTGGCCGAGTTCGCGTTCATCCTCAAGTGGCCGACGTTGAAACTTGAAGAGAAGCAAGCGCTCTACTCGAAGTACGCCTGCCATGAACTGAACTTCTTCATCGCGCAGAAAGACCCGGCCTTCTTCGTCGCCACGGTGAAGCCCTACCTGGCGAACAAGAAAGACCAGACGTTCATGGACCACTACCTGCTGGGCCATGACCTGCAGAGCTACCTGCAACCGTTCGCACATGCGCGCCTGAACTCCGCAGAGCGCGTGCTGCTGGCCCGCCGCATTCAGGGCGAGCAAGTGAAGACAGCCCGCCATCTGCAAGACGTGCTGCGCCTGCTGCCGCCACAGAACGACCGGGAGAAGATGCTGTTTGAAACGGCGCTGCGGAACGGCGAACTGGGGCTGGATGCAACGTTAAAGAATCCCGTGCCAACACCGGTCAGCCTGATTCCCGCGGCACCTCCTGAACCAGTTGTCCCCAACGGGGACCCGAAATCCGGGCCTGCAGATATGGCCGCTGGCGGTGCCATGCCCGGCATGATGGGCCGTTCCGGTAAGGCCAAGGAACAGATGATGCGGGAGCGCGATGGCCGCTCGGCGGGCGACGCCAAGGACGAGGCGAAAAAGGCGATGGAACAAGTCGACGATCTGAAGGAGGAAAGAGCCGAACTGCAAAAGTTGCAGGATTCGGTAAAGGACGTCGAACTCTCATTCCATGACGAGGACCGCAAGGGTAAAGACGCGCCCGCGCGGCTGTACCGCAAGGTCGATGTCACCCAGGAATTGGCCGAGAACAACTACTACAAACTGCCGATCCAGTCGCAGGTCGCCGCCCTCGTTCCGGTCAGCGGCTTCTGGCACGACTATGCGAAGCATGAGGCGGGCAAGCCGTTCCTTTCGTCGAACCTGGCCGATGCGTCGCGCAACTTTGCCGAGATGATGCTGGCGCTGGCCGTGATTGATCTGCCGTTCGCCGCTGAGCAGCATCTGGTGAAGTTCGACAACGGCAGCATGATCTTCACGCCCGGCAATCAGGTGCTGGCCTTCCACGAAGAAGTGAAGCCGGTTGCCGCCGCGGGCGACAAGTTACAGATCCTCGTCTCGCAGAACTTCTACCGTGCCGGCGATCGCTTTACCCAGGTGGATGGCGAGCAGGTTGACAAGTTCATCACCAATGAATTCGTCATCCACACCGTCTACGGTTGCCAGGTGGTCATCACCAACCCGACGTCGTCGCGCCAGCGCCTGTCGGTGTTGTTGCAGGTGCCGGTCGGCGCGCTGCCGGTCAGCAACGGGCAATTGACGAAGACCGTCTGGATCGAACTTGAGCCATACCATACGCGCACGCTCGATACGATGTTCTACTTCCCGCGGGCCGGGCAGTTCGCGCACTTCCCCGTGCATGTCGCCAAGGGGGAAACGCTCGCCGCGGCCGCCAAGCCGTTCCGCTTCAACGTGGTCAACGAGCCGTCATCACTCGATACCGAATCGTGGGACTACATCTCACAGAACGGCACCAACGCCCAGGTGACCGAGTTCCTGAACCGTGAAAACGTTGCCGGGCTCGACCTCGGCAAGATCGCCTGGCGCATGCGCGACAAGGCATTCTTCGAGGAAGCGATCGCCCTGTTGAAGGATCGCCATGCCTTCCACCCGGTACTCTGGTCGTATGGGCTGTACCACAACGCACTGCCGCAGTCGCGCGAGTTTCTGACGACGAACGAACAGCTTGTCGGCGAACTGGGCGGACCGATCGAAGCGCCGCTGCTGACGGTCGATCTTGTCGAACGCCATCGCTACGAGCACCTGGAGTACAAGCCGCTGATCAACGCCCGTGCCCATTCCCTGGGGCAGAATCGGCAGATCGTCAACAACCGCGTGCACGAGCAGTATTCACGCTACCTGCACATGATCAGCTTTCGCGGCAAACTGACCGACGACGACTTGCTCGACGCCGCACACTACCTGCTGCTGCAGGATCGCGTCGAAGAGGCGCTGGATGCCTTCAACCGCGTCAACCCCGCCAACGTGACGGCGAAGATGCAGTACGACTACTGTGCGGCCTACATGGACCTGTTCAGCGATGACTTGAAGAAGGTGCGTTCGATCATCGCCCGTTACAACAACCATCCGGTCGAGCGCTGGCGCAACGCCTTCGCGGCGATCCAGAACCAGCTTGACGAGATCGACGGCAAGAATGGCAAGCTGGTCGATAAGGACGACCAGGCCCAGCAGCAGGCGAAGCTCGCCGCCCAGGAATCGACCTTCGAGTTCGGCGTCGCCGCCAAGACGATCAACCTCACCTGGAAGAACGTCGAGAAGGTGCGCGTGAACTACTACCTGATGGATGTCGAGTTGCTGTTCAGCCGGGCTCCGTTCGTCGCCCAGGGAAGCGGGCAGTTCTCGCTGATCCGCCCGAACGACACGGCCGAATACAAGCTCCCGAACTTCCAGAACAAGCTGGCGATACCGATGCCGGAAAACCTGGCCGACAAGAATGTGCTGGTCGAGATTGTCGCCAACGGCAAGACGCGCGCAGTGCCGGTGCTGGCCGGGGTGATGCAGGTCAGCGTGAATGAGAACTACGGGCAGTTGCAGGTCACCGATGCCCAGAACGGCAAGATGCTGCCGAAGGTGTATGTGAAAGCGTATGTCCGCCTCGGCGATGGCACGGTGAAGTTCCACAAGGACGGCTACACCGACCACCGCGGCAAGTTCGACTACGCCTCGGTCAGCACGCCGGAACGCTCGGCCATCCAGCGTTTCAGCGTACTGGTGCTCAGCGATACGCAAGGGGCAGTGATCAAGGAAGTGGCCCCGCCGGCGCAGTAGGGCGGTTGCTGAAGCCGTCTTTCCCCCTCTCCCCCGCTTCGGGGGAGAGGGCCGGGGTGAGGGGGCGAACCTTGCAATGTGCGAGAGCTGGCCCCCTAACCCTCTCCTCCGAAAAGCCGGGGGAAAGGAGATCAGAACGACAGTCAGGTCTTTTGCAGTTCAACCACCTCGCCCAGGTGGGTGAACGCCAACTTCACAGTGATCTTGTCCGCCGGCAGCCGGCTCAGCCTTGCCAGTGACTGGCGGTAGGCGTCCATCTGCGGGCGATAGTGGCCGACGCGGGTCTTCAAACCGCCCTTCTTAATCTCATCCGTCTTGAAGTCGATGATCTCCGCGGCAACCAGCTTACCGTTCTCGCGCACCCAGACGACGCGATCGAAACTGCCCGACCAGAGGGTATCCCCATCGGGGGAGACAAACCGGCGCTCACGTTCCACGGTCACGTTGCCCGTTGGTCGGCGCAACAGCGCCGCGATCTGCGGTTGTTTCAAGCTCTTCAGAAAGGCCGCTTGCGGCGTCACCAGGTCTGCCATCACGTCCGCGGGTAGCTCCGCACGCAATCCTTCGGCGATCGACTTCAGTTGGTCCGCGCCGGGCACCCCGTCATCCAACCATTCAATCGCCGCATACCAGGCGTGCACCAGTGTGCCCAGCCCGCGCTGCGCCTGCGATGTGGCACTGAACAGCGACCCGGCCATCACCCGCGCATTGCCCTCGCGCTGCGATGGCGTCAGGTGCTTCAACCCGCGGCGGCGCGGTTGATCGTCTGTCCGGAAGGTGATGGCCGTCAGCGGTTCGGCCGGGGTCGCCGCCGCCGGGGTATCCGCGAACTGCGTCGCCCAGGCGGGCGTGCCACACTCGAAGCGGACATTCGCCGTGGCGTTGTTCTTGTTTCCCAGCGCGTCCTCCAGCAGTTTCTCCCAGCGCACGCCGCTCTCTCTGCGGCGCTTGCCGGGGGCCAGCATGTACATCGCGTTCTTGGCTCGCGTCAGGGCGACATACAAGAGCGACAGTGATTCCTCGACCTCGAACTGCTTCGCACGATCGAACGCCTGCCGCTGTGCATCGGGAAGCAGCGCGCGGGTGTTCTGATCCATGTAGCGCGTGACGAATGTCGCATCGAGCGTCACGGCGTCCCGATCCTGCACGAAGTCGCCGGCCCCGCCGCGATTGAGGAGCGCATCGAGTTCCGGCAGCACGACGCAGTCGAACTGCAGGCCCTTCGAACCATGCATCGTCATCACGCGGATGCGGGCGGCCGAGGGGTCGGGAACACGCTGCTCGCGCACACGATGGATGAAGTCGTCGGCACGCAGGGTAGCCCGCTCTTCGTAACCGTACGCCAGTTCCACCAGTTGTTGCAGCCGGCTCAGATCGCGCAGGTCGCAGGCGGGGGCCAGCCGCCGGGCCCAGCCTTCCGTGAAACGGCCGTAGCCGTCGTGCATCAGTTGATCGCGCAGCCGTTGCCCGGTACCGGTCGGGCTTGCGTCAACGTGCGCGCCCAGCGGTGAATGCCGCAGGTGGTACCAGCAGGTGCTGTCGCCGGGATGGTCGGTGATCTTGAACAACGACAGCATCAACTCGACGGCCGGTGAGTCATCGAGCGTGTTGCCCCCTTCTTCACTGGCCGCCAGACCGCGGTGCCGCAGTTCAAAGATGATGCGCGCGACCGTGTCGTTCTTCCGGCACAACACGCCGATCGTGGCCGCGGGGGCTTTGCGGTACACGTCCCCGATCAGCCCGGCGGCTTCGTCGCAGTGGCGTTCGCGCATGCCGTTGATGTCTTCACCTTCCGCCTGGTCCGGGCCGCGCTTCATCAGGACATAGCCGACAGCCTTCTTTCTGAACGTGTCATGATGATTGAACCGCTCCTGCCATGCGGCCAGGCCGGCTTGTTGTTTCTCGTAGGTCGCGGGATTGATTCCTTCGAACAGGCGGTTGACTGTTTCGATGATCGGCGGAGCGGATCGGCGGCTTTCGTTGATCGGCAGCGTCGTCAGCCCCGGCAACGCCGTTTCCAGCGAGCCGAGCAGCGCCGGCAGGCCGCCGCGCCAGCCGTAGATCGCCTGCTTGATGTCGCCGACGCAGAAGAACGACTGTTTACTCTTCTTCGTGGCGCCCATGATCTGCCGGGTCATCGGTTCGAGCACGCGCCATTGCGCCAGCGACGTGTCCTGAAACTCGTCGAGCAATAAGTGCTCGATCCGGCCGTTCATACGGAACGCGATTGTGTCGCCATCGATCCCGGCCAACTTCAGCCCGTCAACCAGGCACTGGGTCACTTCATCGAACCGCAGCAAGCCGGTTGCTGCCTTGCGCTCGGCCAGGTGCTGGTGAAACTGGTCCAGGAACTCCCGCGTGGCCACGTTCTGCTCGGCGATCGGTGCGAGAATGCCGGCCATCGCGTGCCCCATCAGCGGGCGATAGAGGGCAATCAACGGGTCGGGGATCGGCGTGCGGGAGTACACATACTGCTCCGACACGATCTTCGCCGGGATGCCCGCGCCCAGGAAGCCGGACCAATCCGCGTTCGACAGCTTGTCGATATCGTTTATGCACGCGGTCCGCATTCGGTCGTTGGGATAGCCGTCGAATTTACCGACGTTGTCCAACGCAGTTTGAAAGTCGGCCCTGTCCATCGGTTCGGGTGCTTGGATCAGGTTCCAGATCCCGGCCGGTGTTTCGCGGCTGAGCGTGTACAGAGTATCGATCACGTTCAGCAGCGTATCCTGCACACCGCGCTTGGCGTCGCCTTTCGTCAGGCGATCATAAAGTGCGAACAGAGTATTGGCGTGATCGAACATCAGAAGCGATTCGAGCGCCTGCAGGCGCAGCCGGGCGTTGTCCGCATCCTCGCCGATCGACCAACCCGGCGGCAGGCCGAGTTCGAAGCGCATGCTGCCGGCCAGTTTGATGAAGTAGCTGTCGAGCGTGCCGACGCGAACCCGGTGCATGCGCGTGAGCAGACCGCGCAGCAGTCGGGTAAAGTCGATTGTGGACAACTCATCGTCGCCAAGTTGTTTCGACAGGCCGCCGGCCTCGTCGCTTGAATACGCCGCCTTCGCCAGGCGCAACAGCACGCGATCGAAGATCTCCCCCGCGGCAGCACGCGTGAAGGTGCTGGCGAGGATCGCTTCGGGGGCCACGCCCGCGGCGAGCAGGCCGATGTAGCGGTTGGTCAACTGGTGGGTCTTGCCGCTGCCGGCCGACGCACGGATCAGGCGGTGCACAAACGGTTCGGCGGTCATGGGCGTTCCTCCTCAGCACTCTCCAACGGCTTCTTCGAAAGGTAGCCGGCCAGGCAGATACCGGGGTAGTTGTCGTACTCCGGGGCCGGGTCGGCCGGCGGCCAGAAGATGTTGTTGCGAATCCCGCCGATGATCTCCCGCGCCCGTTCGTCCGCTGTATCGAGCATGTCGCCATCCCATTCCGCCAGGACGATGCCGGACTTGTCGTTCTTCGGCAGGTTGAAGTAGGCCAACTCCAGCCGGCTGTCGCGCGGCACGTCCGGCGCGACGAACGGCCAGAGGTGCCGATACAGCGGCAGTTGCAGATCGATCCACGCTTCATTGTCGTAATGGGCCTTGGCCGGGTCCTTGGCGGTGTCGGCCGTCTTGTAGTCGACGATGCGGACAACGCCATTCTGCTCATGGAAGTCAACGCGGTCGATTCGGCCCTTGAGTGACACTGCGCCGTCCGCGACGGCGAACGGGGCAATGATCGCCTTGCTGTCGCTTTCGTTCTCGGCATAGGCAATCCGCCAGCCTGCCATCGTCAGTTCGGCCTGGTGCCTGGCGAACGCGCGCAGCCTTCGGCGAGCCTGCTCGATCTGCAGCCGCAGCGCCGGCCGATGCTGGCCATGCCCGAACCACTGCCGGGTGAAGGCATCGAGCCGGTCGATCGCATACGCTTCGATCGCGGCCGCTTTCATGCTGCCGCTGATCGATGGATCGCGTCCGAAGTCGCTGACGACCTGATGAACGAGCGTTCCGAAGGCACTCGGGTCCAGTTCGCGGGCACTGTCATCCATCGAGCCGAGTTTCTCGACCCGTTCAAGGTAGTAGCGATAGGGGCAGGCGATGTACTTCTTGAAATCGGTGACCGTGAAGACATCGCCGCCGAACTTCTTCTCCGGCGGCGGTACCGCGAACGTCGACTTGGCGGGAATGTCCGCCAGCCCGCGACCGAGGTTGGGGATGCGCACGACCGGGTCGGCATGGCCTTCATCGAAGTACCGCCGGGCGCGATCGATCACGCGGGCGTCGTCACCCGTGAACAGCAGTCGGCTCGGTCGCAGCGGTTCACGGTCGGCATTCTTGCGGGCCAGAACGAGCCGCAGTTCGCGGCGCGAATGCGCGATGGCGGACGCATAGTAGGCATCGCGGGCCAAACGGCGATCATCACAGTTCAGGCCCAGGTGCTGCCGGATCGCATCAGGCAGAAACGGGTCGCCGGATGTGTTTGTTGGAACAATGCCGTCGTTGAACGAGGTGACGATCAGGGCCGGGGCATCATCGAACGGCAGTTCCAGCCAGCCGAGAATCGACAGCGAATCGGTTCGGCCGGGTGAGGGAACCGCCTTGTCCGCCAGCGGCTTCAACAGCACTTCGAACGCATCCCCTGCACGATACGCGGTCAGGTCGAGTGCGGGCGGGATCGCAGCAGCCTGGTCAAGCCGGGCGACCAGTCGCCGGAAGGCCCGATGCAGGCGATCGTGTTCCGGGCGATCGAGTTCCAGGGTCGACTCACCGTAGAGCGTTTCCAGCACCTGCTGAAACGGTTCGCTCCATTGCCGCAGCGGCCGCGGCTTCCGCAACGGCGACAACCAGCGTGCGATGCGCTGCACAGCATCGTGCCGC
>JBBQII010000104.1:0-8983 GCA_038324795.1 Gemmatales bacterium | reverse complement strand
TGGGCAATATGCCGGGAGAACTTGCGAGACCCGGCCGAGGCGATGAAGGCGTACGTCGGCTGGGTGAAGGAACTGCCGGGCAAGCCTGTGTTCGTGGCATACCCGGCCGGGTTCGACTTCCTGTTCATGTACTGGTACATGGTGCGCTTCGCCGGCGAGTCGCCGTTTTCGTTCTCCGCTCTCGATGTCAAATCGTTCGCGATGGCGATGCTCGGTTGCGATTACCGCAACGCGACGAAGAGGGACATGCCGAAGCGGTGGTTCTCGGATCGCCCTCACACTCATAAGGCTCTCGACGACGCCCTCGGCCAGGGCGAACTGTTCTGCAACATGCTGGCCGAAAGCCGTCGCAAGTGACATTTCCCGAACCCGAGGAGGCCAAGCCGAAGTTTTCCCTTTCACAAAGCATACGTCCGCGTCGGAAGCCGTTGACTTCGTCGGGCGTCTCGACGAAAATCAAACGAGCGATTGGCGGATTCCGTTTCTTACACTGTTCATGAATCGACAGAGAATGCGGATGCGGTTTGATCAATTCCGACTGCTCATCGCGACCTTGCTTCCGCTGTTGCTGATCTCAACACTCTCTGCCGCCGACCCGGTTGATCCGGTCTTTGCCGGCAAGGTGCTGCCCATTCTGAAGCAGCATTGTTTCAGTTGCCATACAGGCGACAAAGCGGAAAGCGACTTCGCCATCGATCGGCTGATGGGCGATGTGGCGCAGAGTCCCAAACAATGGAACGCGGTATTCGAACGGCTGAATGATGGCTCGATGCCTCCGAAGGAGAAGCCCCGGCCGAGTGTGGCAGACAGGAAAGCGGTCGCCGATTGGCTGTATGCCGGGCTGAAGGCCCAAGCGGCGCGCAACGCCACGCAGGGGCGAGCGCAGATGCGGCGGTTGAATCGCATCGAGTACAACAACACGATCCGCGATCTGCTGGGTATTGAGTTCGACGTCACCGAAATGCTGCCGGACGACGGCAGTGCGTCGGGCTTCGATAATGTGGATGTCGCGCTCGATCTCTCTTCGACTCTTCTGGAACGCTATCTCGAAGTGGCCGACACTGTGCTGCGGGCGACGCTGGAGATTGGACCGCCGCCCAAACAAGTCTGGAACAATCGCATCGAAGTGGCCGACGCCGCCCGCGAACGGGCGAAAAAATACCCCACCGGCCAGAGCCTGTACGGTCAGGCACGCATCGACACCGACCATATTCTGGTACTGAACGATCAGCCGATCCCGCGCGTCGTGTTCGATCGCGTGCCGGCCGCCGGGCGTTATCGCTATCGCGTTTGTGCGGCGAGCAACGCCCTCGACAAGGACGAGCAAGTCGCGATGCGTGTCTATTCGGGCGTGATCGGTTCGGCCGGCCGCATCGGCATGAGCGGTGTCTATCCCGTTTCCCACAAGCCTGCTGTCTTTGAGTTTGTTGAAACGATGGAGAAGAACGAGGCCATCGGCGTGGCTGCCAGCGGCGTGACCCGGCAGTACAACCTGCCGAAAGGCTATGAAGGCCCCGGGCTGATGATCTACTGGGTCGAGATTCAGGGCCCACTCGCTGATCCCTGGCCGCCCGTCGGCTACACGAAACTGCTGGGAACGATCGACCCGGCCAAGGGCACGCGTGCCGATGCCGAGGTCATCCTGCGGCGATTCACGACGCGGGCTTTCCGTCGGCCGGTGAAGGAAGCCGAGATCGCGCCGATCCTGGCCCTGATGAACGACCGCTTCGCCAAGGGAGCCAAGTTTGCCGACGCCCTGCGGGTCGGCCTGAAGGCGGTGCTTTGCAGCCCCGACTTTCTGTATCTGAAGAGCAATCCCGGCAAGCTGAACGACTTCGAACTGGCGTCCCGCCTGTCGTACTTTCTCTGGACGACGATGCCGGATCAGACGCTGCTCGACCTGGCCGGCAAGGGCGAACTCGCGAAGCCCGACGTGCTGCGCGCCCAGGTGGAACGCATGCTGACCAGTCCCGGGTCGCACAGCTTCACCGAGAACTTCACCGGTCAATGGTTGAATCTGCGGAACCTCAAGGCGACCGACCCCGATGCGAAACTCTACCCGGAGTTCGATCCGCTCCTTGAATGGTCGATGCCGCGCGAGACGCATCTGTTCTTCGAAGAGATCGTAAAGAACGACCGCAGCCTGCTTGAATTCATCCAGTCCGACTGGTCGATGCTGAACGGCCGTCTGGCCGCACTTTATGGCATCCCCGGCATCAGGGGGCAGCAGTTCCGCAAGGTGTCGCTGCCGGCGGACAGCCATCGCGGCGGCGTCCTGACGCAGGCCAGTGTGTTGAAGGTCACAGCAAACGGGACATCCACATCGCCGGTGCTACGCGGTGCATGGGTGCTGGACCGCATCCTCGGCAAGCCGGCCCCGCCGCCGCCCAACGATGTGCCCGCCATCGAACCGGACATCCGCGGCGCGACGACCATCCGCGAGCAACTGGCCAAGCATCGTTCGATCGCCGCCTGCGCATCGTGCCACACGCGGATTGATCCGCCGGGCTTTGCGCTGGAGAGCTTTGACGTCATCGGCGGCTTCCGACAGAAGTACCGTGTGACAGGTTCAACGAAGTATCGTCCGACGAAGTCGTACGACTTCCGGAGCGTCTATTATGCCGACGGGCCGAGCGTCGAATGTGCCGACCAGATGGCGGACGGAAGGAAGTTTGCCGATATCGACTCATTCAAGAAAATACTGCTGACGGATAAGGATCAGATCGCCCGCAACCTGGCGGAGAAGTTGCTCGTCTACGCCACCGGGCATGGGCTTGAACCGGGCGACCGGGAGACGGTCGATCAAGTCGTTGCCGCCATCCGGACGAAGAACTACGGCTTCCGCACCCTGATTCACGAGATCGTGCAAAGCGATGCTTTCAGGAACAAATAGCATGAACCCCAAGACACAAACACGCCGTCGCTTTTTGCGTGCTGCCGGCGTCAGCCTGGCCCTGCCGCTGCTGGAGACGACGGGTGCGCTCGCGGCCGCCGCCAAGGTGCTCACGCCGCGGCGGATGATCGCGATGAACGTCTACTTCGGCCTGAATGCCGAGAGCCTGTTCCCGCGGGAGGCTGGCCGAAACTACGGGCTGACGCCGTACTTGAACGTGTTGAAAGACCAGCGCGATTCGTTCACGGTCTTCTCGGGCCTGTCTCATCCTGATGTCAGCGGCGGGCACGATGCGGCCGTCTCCTTCCTGACGGCGGCACCGCATCCGGGCACTGTGAAGTTCCGCAACTCGATCTCCTTCGACCAATACCTTGTCGAGCGCCTGGAGCCGGATACGCGCTTCCCGTATCTCGCCCTCACGACGAGCCAGGGCGGCGGGCAGGGGATCTCCTTCAACCGCATGGGCATCCGCATTCCCGCGGAAACCAAGCCCTCCGCCCTGTTCGCCAAGCTGTTCCTGAACAGCCCCGAGACGATGAAGGGGCAGATCGATCGGCTCGCCGAAGGCCGCAGCGTGATGGACACCGTGCTGGCCCAGGCCAAACGCCTTGACGGTGAAGTCAGCGCCGGCGATCGCGCCCGGCTGGACCAATACTTCACGGCCGTGCGCGAAGTCGAACAGCGGATGGTCAAAGCGCAGAGCTGGGTCGAGAAGCCGGTACCCGAGGTGACTGCCGCGCCGCCCAAGGACATTCTTCAACATGGCGACGTAGTCGGCCGTACCCGGTTGATGCTCGACCTGGCCCACCTGGCGTTCGCTACCGATTCAACGCGCTTCATCACCCTCATGATCCACGGCGATGCCAGCCGTCCGCCGATCGAAGCGGTGACGACCGACTATCATGGCCTGTCCCATCACGGCAATGATCCGGACAAGCTCAAGCAGTTGCACATCGTCGAAAACCTGCTGATGGAAAGTCTGCGCGACTTCCTGGGCAAGCTGCAAGGAACGAAGGAAGGCAGCGAAACGCTGCTCGACCGCACGGTCGTTCTGACGGGCAGCAACCTCGGCAGTGGCTCCAGCCACAGCACGATGAACCTCCCGGTGATCCTGGCTGGCGGCGGCTTCAAGCATGGCCAGCATCTGGCATTCGATCGCAAGACGAACACACCCTTGTGCAGGCTGTATGTATCAATCGCCCAACGGCTGGGAGTGCAATCGGACGTGTTCGCAACGGGCAAAGGCCGGCTGGCCGGGTTGGAGTTGGTCTAAACTGCTTCAGCGAAAGCGATGCAAAGGAACATCTCGGCCACGGTCTGACCTGCATTTGACCCGCACTCATTCCGATCGGTCATCCAATTCGGCAGCGGCGTCAGCGTGCAGCATCTGCAGACGACCATGTCGAGTACGGCCACCACGCTCGATGTCACCATCCCGACCACTGTGGCCGAGGGTCGATCGATCGTCCTGATTTCGCAGACGTCGAACGCCAACAACGTGCAGAACACCGACGAACGCTGGACCGTCAACGCCTCCATCCTGTCGGCCGGCGACAAGGTACGCCTGACCCGCGCTGAGAGCGGCGACAGTGTCATCGTCAACATTCAGGTCGTCACCTTCGATGCCGACAGCGGCGTGACGATCCAGAAGGGAACCGCTTCGATCAGCGGTACCAGCACGCAGACCACGGCCAGCTACACCGATCAAACGGGCGGCGAACTGTTGTTCTTCAACAGCAGCGCCGGCTCGGCCGTCAACGGCGTTGAAGGCCTGTACCGCACGACGGGGAGCTTGTCGGCCGGCACCGCGACCTTTGCTCGCAGTGCTGCGCCGTCGTCCGGCACCAACACGGCCGTAACGATCAACTACGCCATCGTGTCGCTGCCCGGCGCGGTAGTGCAAAGCGGCACGACCAGCTTCAGTGCCGAAACCAGCGAAGGCAGCACCACGGCATCGCAGCCGCAGCAGAATGTGCACTACAAGGAACTGTCGATCGACGGCGTCGACCTGTCGCGCTCGTTCGCCTACGTCACCGGCAGTGCTGGCAACAGCACCGCCACCGAAAAACTCAACGACTCGTCGTTCACCGCCAAGCTGACCTCGAGCACCACCCTCCGCCTCGAACGCGGCGACCGGCCTGACAACTCATCGGGAGCGCAGCCGCTGGAAGCGGCGGCGACGGCAGCATGGTTCGTCGTGCAGTTGCCGACCAATCACGCCCCGGTGCTGAACGCGGATGGCACGCTGACACCGATCGCCACCACGAACAACAACTCCGCCGGCAACACCATCGCATCCATCATCGTCGATGGGTCGATCACTGACACCGACGTCGCCGGCAGCGCCCCCGAAGCCATCGCCGTCACCAGCGTCGACAACACCCACGGCAAGTGGCAGTACTCGACCAACGGCGGCGCAAGTTGGACCGACTTCACCGCAACCACCGGCTCCAACGTCACGCTGCCGCAGGCCCGGTTGCTGGACAGCACCAACAAAATCCGCTTCGTGCCCACCGTGGGCTACACCGGCACGGCTGCCTTCGGCTTCCGAGCCTGGGATAAGACGGAAGGTACAGCGGGCGAGACAATCGATGTGGCGCACACCGGCGGGGCATCGTCGCTCAGCAGCGCGGTTAATTCGGCAAGTATTCCGGTGTTGGCTGTGGTATCGGTTGATTCCACCTTGGATGCACCTGAACTCGTAGGGCAGGGGATTTTTTATCTCAAGCGCCTGGGTGATCTGAGCCAGTCACTTACGGTCGGATACACGGTCGGCGGCTCGGCTACATCGGGAATCGATTTTGTGCCGCTGACCCAGACCGCGATCTTTGCGGCCGGAAGCGACATCGTGACGATTTATGTGACGCCTTATGTCGATTCTTACATTGAATCGCCCGATGAAACCGTAACCATTGAGATCACCCAGGCCTCGTCGCCAGCCGACTATTTCCGCGGCACCAACTATTCGGGCACGGTGCGGATCGTTGATGGCTCACGCGTCTGGGCGGATGAGGATATCGACGGAATTCAGGACGGCGGCGAGCTTGGTATCGCGGGTATATCGGTGCGCCTGTACCAAACGGGGAACAGTACGCCGGTTCAAATCGTGACGACGAGTTCAACGGGTGTCTATCAGTTCCAGCCGATGACGGTAGCCGGCACTTACTACATCGAGATCGTCAAACCGGCCGGTTACGAGTTTACGCTGCCGGACCTTACCGCTGACACATTCGACAGTGACATCCTCGCTACGCTTCGTTCCGCGGTGTTCACACTTGCCATCGGGCAAGTTGTCCCCGGACAAATCGACATCGGCCTGATCCGCCCGCTGCCGAGCCTCGCCCCTGAAGGGATGGCCCGAGGTAGTTCCGTGCGGCCGATCGACGGCACGACCGGCGTGGAAGGTGCCGACCTGGCGTCGTTCGGCTTCGGGGCCTCGTGGGGCCAAAGCCGGCTGTGGACCAACAACAGCCAGTACGCGGTCCGCAGTTTCAATGGCAGCGGTTGGGTCAATCTCGACCTGCCGTACCTGATTCCGCAAGGCTTCGATACGGTCGCCCTGCTGGGCGGCACCGATGCCGCGTTCTTCGACAAAGACGGCAACGGCGACTACACCGCGCGCTTTTATGTCCTCGATACGCTCGAACACGATGGTGATACCCGTCAGTTCACATTGAACCGGACGGACGGGTCGCAAATGGTGTTCTGGGACTTCAGCGACGCCACGCCGGAGTTCCAGCGCGGCCAGTTCGAGAAGCTGATCGACCCGGCGGGCATGGAAACCAGCGTGTTCAACCGCGCGACGGATGGCCGCATCACCGAGATTCGACGTTCCGCTGCGGGAGTGACCGAATCGTACGCGATGACGTACACCGCGGCGAAGCAACTGGAGACCGTGCAACTCAAGCGGAATTCGACGATCGTTCGCGAAGTCGAATACTCGTACTACGCTGCCAGCGAAGCGTACGGCAATGAAGGCAACCTGAAGAGGGCCACGATTTACGACGACGACAATTCGGTTCTCGATGTCTCGTACTACCGCTACTACACCGGTGAGAGTGGCGGGCCTGTCGGGGCGCTGAAGTATGTGCTGTCACCGGTGTCGTTCGCTCGGGCCAACAATGCGATCGGCGACCCGACTATCGCCAACGACGCGACGATTGCCCCGTACGCCGACGTGAAACTGACTTACGACAGCCAGGGCCGGGTGCAGAATCGCACTGTCGCCGGGGCCGGGGCGTCTTCGGCCGGCGGCCTGGGCAGTTCGAGTTTTGCGTACTCGGCCACAAGCGGTTACGGCGGCGGTGCCAATTCCTGGTACAACTCCAGCGCCGAAACGCTGGCTGATGGCAGCACGCGAGTCAATTACAGCAACGCGGCCGGACAGGTGATGCTCAGCCTGCTGCAGGAGAACAGCGGCGACAACCGCGAATGGCGCAGCTTCAACCGCTTCGATGATGACGGCCGGGTAATCATGTCGGCCGATACGGCGGCGATCGCCAGCTTCAACAACTCCTACATTGACCTATTGAACTTCACATCGGCCACGCAGGCTGACGGGTTGCAGAACGATGCCGGGCAGATCGTCCACTACACCTACTTCGATTCGAAGAGTGCTTCGGAAACCGCGGCGGGAGGTGTGAAGGGTTATCTTCAGAAGACCGAAATCTCCCGCGGCGACTCCACCACGCGCATCAAGCAGAACGAACTCGAATACTTCCAGCGCTCCGCTGCCGGTCGCACCGTGTCGCCGATCGCGAAGAGCACGGTCTTCCGCAACGAAGACGGCAGCGGCGACCAGACGACCGAGTACGCCTACGATTGGACCAACGGCGGCACCCGGCCCACGGCCATCACAACCAAGTTGCCGACTATCGGTACCTCCCAGAACGGCGACGGTGCCCCGACCGAAATCGAACAGGTTCTCGACGCCTACGGCAACATCACGTCAGTGACAGATGCCGACGGCTACGTCCACGATATCGACTACGACATCTTGACCGGCGCGGTCGTCGCACAGGCCAACGATCTGAATAACATCGGCCAGACATCGACGTTCGAAGTCGACAACCTGGGCCGAACGACGAAGTCGACCGCACCGAACGGCAGCGTCACCTACTTCGTGTATAACGATGCCGACCATGAAGTGCGAACCTACCGCGGCGGCTGGGATTCCGCCTACATGCCCGCATTGCCGACGATCGTCTCACGCTTCGATCGCGCCGGTGGCTATTGGGAAACGCTGACGATGAACGCGCCGGTGGCCCAAAGCAACAGCGGCACGCCGGCGGGAACGGAGTCGGTCACCGGGCTTCTGTCGCTGTCGCGAACCTACACCAACGCCGCCGGCCAGGTGACCCATGCCGACACCTACACCGATCTTGCGGGCGTGACTTATTCGACGGACGCCAATCTTGGCACGGCCGGCACCAACTACCTGCGAACCACCTTCTCGTACGACCTGCGCGGCCGGCAGGATCGCGTTCAGGATGCATCCGGCGCGTTGGCGGCCGCGACCTACGACGTGGCAAACCGGGTCACCGGCTCGTCGCGTGGCACCAGCGAAGGCGACCTCGTGCAGGTGGCCGTGTACGAGTACGACAACGGCGGGGCCGGCGTTGGCAATATGACTGCCGTCAACGAGATTCCGGGCGGATCGGCAGCCAACCGGCAGACCGAGATGGCGTACGACTGGCGCAACCGGCTGGTGGCGACCAAGGCCGGCGGATCGAGTACGCCGTCCGGCGAAAGCACCGATACCAACCGGTTCGTCACCTACCGCGAATTGAACAACCTTGGTGAAGTGAAGCAGTCCGAAACCTACGATGGCGATCAGTTCGACATCAACTCGATGACCTCGGGCGTGCCCAACCGGCCCAGCTCCAGCCTGCTGCGATCCCAGTCCGTCAATTCATTCGACGAGCAGGGCCAACTCTACAACAGCCAGTCGATTGCCGTCGATCCAACGACCGGAACCGTCGGCGGTGCCGTGGCCGGCGATGCCTTCCGCGACAAACGCGGCAACACGCTCCAGGGAACGTCAACGGCCGGTACCACGACGAAGACGACGTTCGACGGTTTGGGTCGGCC
>JBBQII010000103.1:0-8983 GCA_038324795.1 Gemmatales bacterium | reverse complement strand
GTCTGATTGCCCCACGTCAGTACATCAGCGGTCATGCGTCACCTCCGGTCGAAATTTTCCCCCATCCCGTTCAACGTGACAACGTGTCAACGGGCAGTTGCCTGCAACGCGGCACTTGGCTCGTGGCGAAGCCAGTGCTCGTCGTCGCTTTTCGGAAAGTCGCTGCGGAAGTGGGTGCCGCGCGACTCTTCCCGCTTCAGGGCCGCTTCGATCATCAAACGGGCGACGGTCAGCAGGTTCTGCAGTTCCCACCCTGCCCGATCGTCGAACTCGCGTGTCAGCACATATCGGCACCAGAAGTCGACGTCGCGTTCCGCATCCATCAGCCGGGCACGGTCGCGGACGATGCCCATCTTCCGCACCATCAGGCTCCGCAGCGAGTTGGTTAAGTCGGCCACGTCCAGCGTGTCGTTCGATTCATCCTGGCC
The DNA here is from genome assembly GCA_038324795.1 of Gemmatales bacterium. Taxonomy (GTDB): domain Bacteria; phylum Planctomycetota; class Planctomycetia; order Gemmatales; family Gemmataceae; genus JAIOQJ01. Next base: position 8,555 of record JBBQII010000103.1, on the reverse strand, counting down.
GGCGCGGTAGCTCAATGGGAGCGCCAGGAGACTGTTACCCATTGCACGGGCGTTAGCCGTCGCGCCGCGAGCGCAGAATGTGCCGTAAACCAGCCCCTCGATCAGCGAATTTGAAGCCAGCCGATTGGCCCCGTGCAGGCCGCTTGACGTTACTTCGCCCGCGGCCCACAGGCCCGGCAATGTCGTCTTGCCGGTCGGGTCGACGGTGACGCCGCCGATCATGTAATGGGCACCTGGCCGAACGGGGATCAGGTCTTTGGTGATGTGCAGGCCGAAACTGCGGCAGACTTTGTTGATACCCGGGAAGCGTTCACGCACCTTTACCGGGTCGAGATGCGACAGATCGAGGTAAACATTCGGATGCTGCGTGCGTTCCATGCAGCGGAAGATCGCCCGGGAGACGATGTCGCGCGGGGCAAGCTCGAAGCGAGGGTCTTCCTTGAGCATGAAGCGCTCGCCGTGAACGTCGCGCAGGTACGCCCCTTCACCGCGGACCGCTTCACTGATCAGGTACCTCGCCAAGCCGGCCACATAGAGCACCGTCGGGTGAAACTGCATGAACTCCATGTCGCGCAGTTGCGCTCCGGCGCGCCACGCGGCCGCCATGCCGTCGCCCGTCGCCACCGGCGGATTGGTCGTCTCGCGGTAGGCCATGCCGCAGCCCCCTGCCGCGAGGATCACCTGGCGTGCCCAGATCAGCACCCGGCCGACGCCAGGCCGCCAGACCATCGCCCCGACACAGGCCCCTTCGTGCGTCAGCAGATCAAGCGTGAAGGTGTCATCCTGGAGTGTCACGTTCGGGGCCGCCCGGCCGCGGGCGATCATCGCGCGCATCACTTCGTGGCCGGTCGCATCGCCCAAGGCATGCACGATCCGCCGATGGCTGTGCCCACCTTCACGCGTCAGGGCCAGCGTACCGTTCTCCTGATCGAACGCGGTGCCGAACTGCACCAGGTTCTCGATCTGCAGTGGGGCCTCGCGGATCACCATTTCGACAATGTCACGGTCGCACAAGCCGGCACCGGCCACCAGCGTGTCGTCGATATGGTTCTCAAAACGATCCTCGGGCGACAGCACACCGGCGATGCCGCCCTGAGCGTAACTGCTGTTGCTTTCGCGGATACTGTCCTTCGTGATGAGAAGCACCTGCAGATCGCCGGGGATCTCCAGGGCGGCCCGCATGCCGGCGATACCGCCGCCGATCACGAGGATATCGGTGAACTGATGGGTCGACCGCCGGGCATTAAAAGAGACCAGATAGCGGTTAAGGTTAGCCATGTCTGTATTGTAGCGAATCGGTCCCGCCTCCCGCCGCACTGAAGGCACTGTGTGGAGCAAGTTCGCCCAGGCGGTTGCTTGCTATCCCTTCACGGGCTACAATCGTCCATTGTTGACGGTGTTCTGCATGGACCGACTGAGACGGAGGCACGCCAAAGTGCAAATCAAGATCGCTGCCCGACACGGGCATCTGAATGAGACCCATCAGGAGCAGATCCGCGAGAAAGCGGAGAAACTGCTTCATTACTTCGGCCGGATCACGATGATCGAGATCACGGTCGATCTGCAGGACAAGACGTTCACGGAAGTCGAAATGATGGTCGATGCGGAGCACAAGCACGACTTTGTCGCGAAAGAGCGGCACGACGAGTTGTTCGCCGCGGTCGACCTGACGATCGACAAGATCAAACAGCAGATCCACAAGTACAAAGAGAAGATTCAGGACCATCGGCGGGCCCCGTCCCACAACGGCGGTTAGCATTCCGGTTGAAACAGCCTGCGGCCAGTGCATCGATTTAAGGCGGGCTGTGCACGTTGGGGGGCCTCTGTTATGCGAATGTCGAACTTCGTTATTCGCGACGCCATCATCCCGGTCCTCTCCTCGACGACCAAGGAAGATGTGATTCGCGAACTCGTGAGCAGCCTGCACGAAGCCGGGTACTTCCGTACGGGCGATGTCGATGACATCATCAAGTCGGTTCTGCGCCGCGAGAAACTCGGCTCGACGGGCATCGGCCGCAGCATTGCCATCCCGCACTCGAAGCACGCGGGGGTGGATCGGCTGATCGGTACGCTGGCGATCTCCCCCAACGGCATCCCGTTCGACAGCATCGACGGTGAACCGGTGCATATCTTCGTTTTGCTGGTGTCTCCGCAGGACCGGCCGGGCGATCACCTGCGCGCATTGGAGAATGTTGTCCGGACGATGAAGGACGAAGCTTTCGTCAAAAGCTTGAAGCTTGCGGGGTCCCGGGACGCGGTATGGGACCTGCTCGATGAAGCCCAGCCACCCAGGGACCGTTGAAATGGGGGACCCTCATCGTACCGATGCAGCGGTTCTCCACAGGGGGACCGTTATTATCGTGAACCCGAACGGGTTGCACATGCGCCCGGCCATGGAGTTCGTGCGCATAGCCCAGCAGTTTGCCGCGACCGTGACGGTCAAGCGCGGCAGCGATGCGGTCAACGGCAAAAGCCTTATCGAGCTGATGATGCTTGCCGCGGAACCGGGAACGGAATTGACAGTGGAAGTGGCCGGCGACGATGCGGGCAGTGCATTACCCGAATTGATCGCCGTGCTTGCGACCCCGTCCTACGACGATTAGACTGCCGGATAGCTGATAGTTGGACTCGACTTCACCTGAATCAGAAGGACGACGACATCTCCCATGGAGATACTGCGCGGGATTCCCGTTTCACATGGCATCGCGCTGGGCTCGGCCCTGGTGCTCGATGCCGAAGGGTTTCGTATTCCGCAGCAGCGCGTTCCCGAGGAGCGCGTCGAGGATGAGATCCACCGCTTCCGCGCCGCCCTGGCCGCCTCCGCCGACGACGCACGTGCCACCCAGAGGGAGATGACCGAGAAGCTGGGCAGCCAGTACGGAGCCATCTTCGCCGCGCATGCATTTCTGCTCGAAGATCCCTCGCTGATCGGCGAAGTCGACAAACTGATCCGCTCTGAGCGATTCACCGCCGAGTATGCGGTCAGCAAGGCGATTCAAAAGTTCGCGCAGGTGCTTCAAGGGTTGTCGGATCAGTTCTTCACCCACCGATCGGCCGATCTGTTCGATGTTGAAAAGCGCATCCTGTTTCATCTGCTGGGCGATCGGCACGAAGCTCTCAAGAACCTCGCCGAGCCGGTCGTCATCCTGGCGGTCGATCTGTCGCCCAGCGAAACCGCTTCGCTGAACGCGGCAAAGGTGTACGCCTTTGCGACCGAGCATGGCGGCCGGGCATCGCATACGGCCATCATCGCCAACGCGATGGAGATCCCCGCGGTCGTCGGGCTGGGGCGTTTCCTGACCGAAGTGGCCGGCGGCGATCTGGTGATCGTCGATGGCACACAGGGATTGCTGATCCTCGACCCCGATCCGCCGACGATCGAAAAATACCTCGCCTTGCAGAATCGCCAGCAGGAAGAAGCAACCCGCTGGGCCGACGATCGCGACCTGCCGGCCGAGACCGCCGACGGGCTGCGGATCACGATCTTCGGCAACATCGAGTTCCCGTCCGAGGCCCAGCACTGCCTTGATCGGGCCGCCGACGGCGTCGGCCTGTACCGGACGGAGTTCCTGTACGTCGGCCGGAAGACCGACCCGACCGAGGACGAGCACTTCGAAGCCTACACCGAAGTGCTGCGGAAGCTCGGAAATCAGCCGGTCGTGATCCGCACGCTTGATGTCGGGGCGGACAAGTTCGGCGCGCTCCCGTGGACCGTTCCGGAAGAAAAGAACCCCTACCTGGGCATGCGCAGCATCCGCCTGTGCCTGCGCAACTGGCCATTGTTCAAGACGCAGCTGCGGGCGATCCTGCGGGCGAGCGCTTTCGGCGACATCCGCGTGATGTTCCCGATGGTCAGCACGCTTCAGGAAATACGTGAGTGCAAGTTCCTGCTGGCGGAAGTGAAAGAAGATCTTCAGGAAGACGGAATCGCCTTCAATAAAGAACTTCCTGTTGGTACAATGATCGAAGTTCCGTCGGCGGCGCTGGTTTCGGATACGTTGGCCAGGGAAGTGGACTTCTTCTCCATCGGCACCAACGACCTGGTCCAGTACACGCTCGCGGCGGACCGCGGCAACGAGAACCTGGCGAACCTGTATACCCCGTCCGACCCCGCTGTCCTGCGCTTGATCAAGCAGGTGGTGGATGCGGCAGACAAGCAGGAAATCGAGGTAAGCGTCTGCGGAGAAATGAGCGGCGATCCGCTCTACACCATGCTGTTGATGGGCATGGGACTGCGGCAGTTTAGCGTGACGCCGCAGAACATTCCGGAGGTCAAAAAGATCATCCGGCTGTCGACATTGACTGATTCACAACGCGTGGCAAGCGAGGCATTGCGTCTCGAGACCGCCCGCGACGTGACGAACTACCTGAGAGAACAGAACCGTCGGATATTACCTGAAGCAGTCGATTGAGGTGAAGCCCCGTGCCGAACGGTCGGGCCCCTGCCAGTCGACAGCGAGCAAGACGAGCCAACAGTGATGGGATTGTCGGGGACTGCCGATCAATTTGTGCCGCGCTTCGGTCCGCCGGGGGGATCTCCTCCCTGCGTCTACCGGCGCGGCATCGTTGTTTTGTCTGAACCGTCCTGACCCGAATGGCTTGACCCCGCTCGTGCTTCCTCCCTGAAGGAGGATGCGCCGTCTGCTCCATCCCCGTGATGGACCAACGGCACGCGGCATGGCCTTTGACAAGCACCGATTCCGTTTCCGCAAGGATGGCGAACTTCGCTTCGTCAGCCACCTCGACCTGATGCGGGCCTTCGAGCGCATGCTGCGCCGCTCGCAGTTGCCGATCCGTTACACCGAAGGCTTCCATCCTCAGCCGCGCCTTGTCTTTGCCCAGTCACTGTCGCTGGGGATCGCCGGCCTCAATGAGGTCGTCGAAATCGAGTACACCGAACCGGTCGAGCCTGAAGATGCCCTCACCCGGCTGACCGCGCAGGCACTGCCGGGGTTGACCTTCCTCTCCTGCCGCCGCATTGAACTGAAGCAAGTCGCCCGCGCTGCCCTCGCTTCGTTCCAACTGCCGATTTCCGAATCGTGGATCAACGAAGCGACAACGAACGCCGCCGCGATGCTCGCATCAACCGAAGTCTGGGTTGAACGCGAGAAGCCACGGCAGCGCGAAGTCAACATCCGCCCCTACCTCCGCGACATTCGCGTCGCGGAGGGGATTCTCACGTTCGATATTTGGGTCTCACAGGACGGCACCGCCCGGGCCGACGAGATCGTGCGCGCACTGGGCCTGCAGACCGTCGTCAATGACGGTGGTGTCATCGCCCGTGCGGACCTCGCCATCGACGACGAATTGAGCGATGAACGAAAACAGGTTCGCCCCAAACTGCCCGGTCGCGATGACCGGTTCGCCTTTGAACGACCGCTCACCCGCGAGATCGTGCCAATGCAGGCAACGCTCGCGGCCCATACTGCCCACTGGGGGGCGTCTCCCAATGGGCCTGTACTTGAATGACCGAACAACACCAGGCCTACCCAGACAGAGGATGCCCGGGCGATGTCCCGCACCCTGTCTGCCGGCCGATTCACCTTGAAAGGTTTTCATGAAGAAGGAAATGCTGATCAACGTCCTCCAGTCGGAGGAATGCCGAATCGCGATCGTCGAGGATGGCACGCTCGAAGAACTTTACGTCGAGCGCGCCAGCCAGGAAAGCTACGTCAACAACATCTACAAGGGCCGGATCGTCAACATCGAGCCGAGCATCCAGGCGGCGTTTGTCGACTTCGGCATCGGGCGCAACGGCTTCCTGCACGTGTCCGACGTCGACCCGGTCTACTACAAGCATCTCGAAGGCGGCGGCGGCGGCGGCGGTCGTGGCGGCCGGGAACGGGGCGATCGCAATGATCGCAATGATCGCGGTGACCGGGGCGGGCGCGAGCGTCGGCCATCGTTCACGCCGGTCGTGATTCCCCCGGCCCACAGCGCCCCGCCGGACATTGAAGACGAAGCACCGGCAGCCGTTGAACTGACCGGTTGGCTCGATCCGGGCACGCCAATCGAAAGCGACACGGTTGAGGCCGATGACGGCTTCGGCGCGGGGTTGCTCGAAGAAGTGTCGCCTGCCGAAGTGGAAGCGGCACCCCCCGAGGAAGAAGCGCCGCGTCGTCGGGGAAGCCGCGGTCGCGGCCGACGCAAGCCGGAAGGCGACGATGCACCGGCAGAGGCCAAGCCGCGCCGTCGAAGCGCGAAGAAGAAAGTGGAAGAAGGAACCGCCGAACCTGTCGCGAACGACGAGGAGCCGCCGCAGGTAATGGGCTCGGCCGAACACCGCACGCACGGCGACGAACCGGAGATCGCCTTCGGTAACGACGAAGGCGGCATCGGCTTCGATCCGTTCGCACCGAACGATCGCTTCGGCAGTTCCGCCGCCGCCAGTGCCGATGCCCCCGCCGAAAACCGGTCATTCGACACGGAATCGGAATCGGACGATTCAGAAGCCGATGAAGCCAGTGCAGAATCCGCAGACGGGATGCCGACACTCGCCAATGATGATGACGATGATCTGGACCTCGATCTCGACCTTGGTATGGACGATGACGCCCCGCCCCGTCAGGATCGCGGCCGGCGTGGCGGCGGCGGCGACCGGGACCGGGGTGGTCGCAGCGACCGCGGCGATCGCGGTGGCCGGGGCGGCCCGCGCGGCGGCCAGAGTCGCACGTTCAGCCGTGACGGCGGCCGGCCGAAGCCCCCGATTCAGGAAATCTTCAAACGCGGTCAGGAAGTCATCGTCCAGGTCATCAAGGAAGGGATCGGCACCAAGGGGCCGACGCTCAGCACATTCATCAGCATTGCCGGGCGTTACCTGGTGCTGATGCCAAGCCTGAACCGCGTGGCCGTGTCGCGCAAGATTCTCGATGAAGACGTGCGAATCCGACTTAAGGAAAGCCTGACCGAACTGAACCCGCCGAAGGGGATCGGCTTCATCATCCGCACTGCCGCGATCGACCGCAACAAAGCGGAACTGCGCAACGACCTGTCGTACCTGGCCCGCCTGTGGGAAGTCTTCTCGAGCCGGGTGCTGAAACGGCCCGCACCGGTCGAGATCTACCGCGAAAGCGACATGATTACGCGCACTATCCGCGATATCTTCACCGCGGACATCGACGCAATTCATGTGGATGAGGAGACGGCCTACACGCAGGCATCCGAGTTCCTGAAGATCGTCATGCCGCGCTACGCTGATCGGATCAAGCACTACGCGGAGACGGAGCCGATCTTCACGCGGTTCAAGATCGACAACGAAATCGCCCGCATCAACGAGCGCAAGATCCCGCTGCCGATGGGCGGATCGATCATCATCGAGCAGACTGAGGCGCTGGTGGCGATCGACGTCAACAGCGGCAACTTCCGGGCGGAGAACAACGCCGAGGAAACTGCCTACCAGATGAACCTGCAGGCCGCGAAAGAGATCGGCCGGCAGTTGCGGCTGCGTGACCTGGGCGGCGTGATCGTCAACGACTTCATCGACATGAAGGAAGAGCGCCACCGCCGCAATGTCGAACAGGCGCTGCGCAATGCCCTGCGCCGCGACCGGGCCCGCACGAAGATTCTGAAGACCTCCGCCTTCGGCGTCATCGAGATGACGCGCCAGCGTATTCGTCCGTCGCTGAAGCGCAGCATCTACCACGAATGCACGCACTGTCGGGGCACCGGCTCTGTGAAGACCGGCGAGAGCATGAGCATCGAGATCATGCGCCTGTTCCAGATGGCGGCCCACCGCAAGACGGTGCGCACGCTCAACGCCAAGGTTCACCCCGATGTAGCGCACTACCTGCTCAACAAGAAGCGCAAGGAGATCCTGCACTGGGAAGAGGTCGGCCAGATGCAGGTGGTAGTCACAAGCTCCCAGGGCATTTCACCCGAGTTCATGGAACTGCAGGGATTCGACAACAACGGCAACGAAGTGAAGGTGACCGGCACCAACGAGCCGCCCGCCAAGGCCCCGCACGAACGCCGGCCTCAGGAAGATCGCGGCCACCGCGGCGGTGGAGGAGGCGATCGGGGTGGTGATCGAGGGGGCGACCGCGGTGGTGATCGAGGGGGCGACCGCGGCGGTGACCGAGGGGGCGACCGTGGCACCCGGGGCCGCGGCCGCAGCGGCCGTAGCGGGCGCGATCGGGAATAGTTTTGTTGGAAGCAAACCATGTGGAACACCAGTTCCGCATGGTTTGCTTTTTATCTGTGCCTGATTTCGAGCGTGGCGCGACGTTAAAAGTCTTCGATTACTTCCCGACTGGAGTAGACTTTGCGCCGAGAGTCGGCAACCTGGTCGAATGGCAGTTCAAATTGTTCGAGACTGAATTCGCGAAGCTGCATCGGCCGATCCGTCATCTGAAAATCGCGACGCCGACCGCACGTCTGCACGCGCATCGCTTCACGCTTTCTGTTCATCGGGACGATCTGGATATTGCGCAGCCGGCCATCGACGCGGTACTTGCGGTCATCGACCGCCCTCGCGGAAGCCTCGTCAATGGGATGGATCTCAGATTGGCAGCGCACTTTCGCCAGATCCACTATCAGCGTGGAATCGACGATCCGCT
>JBBQII010000102.1:0-9000 GCA_038324795.1 Gemmatales bacterium | reverse complement strand
CCGGCGGACCATCGCCGCTGGTGCTGAAAGGGGACCCGAAACTCACGTCCTATATGATGCCGCGGATGCTCCTCGACTTGCAGAATCGCGGACAACCGCCGAGGCTCAACAGCATCGGGGCGGCGCGCGTAGCCCACTTCGCGGCGTTGCCGTATTGGCCAGCACCGTCACCCCAGGCCGAGCGCAGCATGTCGGTGTCGATGACCCCCGGGTTCAACGGGATCGCGGCCATGCCCTTCGGCAGTTCCTCGGCCAGTGCTTTTGTCATCCCTTCCACCGCGAACTTGCTCGCACAGTAGGGGGCGACTTCCGGCGATGTTGATCGGCCCCAACCGGAACTCAAGTTGACGATCACGCCCGTGCCGCGCGCCACCATCGCCGGCACGAAGGCGCGTACCGCGTTGGCGACCCCTTTCACGTTGATGTCGATAATCCGATCGAACTCGGACGCAGGCAGCGTCCAGAGCGGGCCGAGGGTATTCATCACGGCCGCATTGTTGATCAGCAGATCCGGTGCACCGTGCGCCTGAATGAATGTCTTGGCCCATTGCTCCACGGCCGCGTCATCGACCACATCGACGACGGCGAATTCGCCTTTCGGATATGCCTTTTTCAATTGCGCGACATGTTCCGCCGAGCGGCCGCAACCGCCGACGCGATGCCCCTGGGGGATGAAATGATCGAGCAGCGCCCGGCCGAGGCCGCGGGTCGCTCCCGTGATGACGATCGTGCGCTGGCTCATCGGTGAACTCACTTGAGTAAATCGGTCTGGCGTTCCGGGTCAGTGATGTTATATCTCCGGCCTTGAACGCAAACACCCGGCCCATGGGGAAGGAGGCTCGCCGTGCGAAGCTGGAGAACTCTGGCGATTGTTGTCGTTGTCGCAAGCCAGGCGATCACCGAACTGTCCGCGCAGCAGTCACCGCAGCCGTACCGGTTGCCGACGGCGCCGCCGGCGAACACGCATCGTTTTCCCGTGGATGCGCAGGCGGGTGAGTTTCTTATCTGCGTGCAGACATTCAAGGGCGAACAGGCGAAGGCGCTGGCCGAGGAAATGGTCGAGCTGCTTGTGCGCGACTACAAGCTGAGCGCCTATCTGCACGATCGCGTTTCAAAGCAGCGCGAGGAAGAGCATGCCCGCGTTCAGGCGATCCGCGACAAGCATTGGGACAACATCGAGATGCTGCAGAAGACGCAGGGGATGGACAGTGTCCTGGACCCGAAACTGCGCTACCGCACGGTGAAATTCCCCGATGAGTTCGCGGTGCTCGTCGGCCGACCGACGCGCCCGTTCAAGGACATGGATCAGGCCCGGGATTTCCTGGACGATCTCCGCAAGATGAAGCCGCCGCCCAACAAATTCGCCACGCCCGCCGTGTTCAGCGATGATGATTCCGGAAAGAAGGGTCCCGCGACGACGACAACCGCCTACATCAACCCGTTCAAGACGGCGATGGTGGTCCGCAACCCCCTGATGCCGGCGAAATCCGAACAGGCCGACCCGACCGTGGCCGATGCGTTTCTGAAGGAAATGAATGCCGGTGAACCGCTGAGCGTACTGAAATGCTCGAAGCCATGGACGCTGGTGGTGAAGATCTACCGGGGCCAGGCAGTCTACCAGGCCCCGAAGGGCCCGAGTGTGATGCAACGGTTGGGGCTGGCGAAGAAAGAGCCGGAACTGTTGAACGCCAGTGCGGCCCAGGCACATTCGACCGCGGAGTTCCTGCGGAAGATGAGCCCATCGTTCGAGGCCTACGTGATGCACCACCGCTCCTACAGCATGGTGACCGTCGGCCAGTTCGACGGACCCAACGACCCGAACCTGCTGGCGGTCCAGAAGTCGCTGGCCGGCATGCAGATCAAGAACCACGGCACCGGTGCGGTGCTCGAGACGCTCAACCTCCAGCCATTGGCGATGCAGATTCCGCGATAAATGAATTGCAAAACGAGCCGCGACCGTCAGGGAGCAGAGGGCCATCAACCCTCCGCTCCCTGACGGTCGCGGTGCGTGTAACGATCGACGACTATTTGAAGTCGGGATCCTTCTTCTTCGGGCCCGTGTTCGGCAGCAGCGAATCGGTGTCCTTTTCGGTCTTCTCAATCCAGGTCTTCCAGGCGGTCTCGCGTTCGACCCGGCCGGCATCGGCGCGGTCGGCATAGCTGCTGCGTACCTGCAACCGGCCATCTTCACCCAGCAGCAGGATCTCGGCGGCGGTGTCCTCCGTGATGGTGCTGCTTCGCGTGGCCGGCTTATTCTCACGAGTGCCGCCTTCCACGTCGGCGACAATCCAGGTCGGACCGGGCTTGGTCGGGTCCATGAACACGCCGTGGCGGGCAACCGACTTCCCCTTGTCCGGCGGGGCATCACGCAGGATGTAACGGTTGAACTGCGACGACCAGGTTGGCAGTGTCACCAGTTGGCGACCGCCCAGGTACATGCCGCGCGTGGCCACGATGTCGGCTACAATCCAGTCAGCCACCGGCTCTTTGAATTTGTCAATGGTCGCCACCGGCAGCCATTTCTGGATCTGCAGGATCCCCTGGCCGATCTTCAGCGGAATCGCTGGCTTGCCTTTCGCATCAACGGGTGAATCCTCGGCGAACAGGTACTCCTCGCGCGGCACGCTGACGCTGTCCTTCATTTCAGTCCAGGGTGTGTCCGACACCAGATTCTTGCGCATGTCGTCCGCCGTCATGAACGGGAACCGCTGCTTGATCACTGTCTCGTTCCTGGCATCCGCGCCCAGCAGCATGACCTCCGCATCGGCCGGGCGGGACATTTCCTTTCGCTTGTATTCGTTCGGCGCGACCTTCTTCTTTTTGTCCTCGAAGCCGATCCAGTTCGGGTTCTGCATCAGTACTTTCATGCGGTACTGGTACAGCCGGCCCGGCTGGATGTCGTTGTCGATGAACCGGATGAGAATATGGTCCGGGATTTCGTCAATCTTCTGCTGGCTGGCCGTGGGGCCTTCTTCCTTGTCGATCAAGTTGTTTTTGACAATGCCCGGCAACTGCTCGCCTTCAAGCTTCGGCTGGCCGATCGCGCTGCCCGCACTCGGGCCGATCGGTTCAAACGGGTTGAAGTCACCGGCGAACTGATTCGATGCCTTCGGCGGCGGCGGCGGCTTGCGCAGTGCTTGTTGGCGCGAGATCGATTCTTTGATCGACGCCATGCGGAAATTCGGATACTTCTCCCCGATGATGTGGGGCAACGGCACCGTCAGTTCATTTTTCGGGCTCTTCAGAATGTAATTGATGCTTACGTCTTCCTGCCTCGAGGAATACATGCGTCGTGCCAGTTCGCGATAGGGGGTCACGACATCGATATCTGTCCACGGCGTCTCGACACGACCGTCGGGGTTCAGTACCTGACGTTGGATGAGAACACCCTGAAACAAGGGCACTTCTTCGCCCTTGTAGACGTCGAACACGTCAGCCGGCGAATCAAGCCGCAGGGCCTTTTGAATTTCTTCCATCTGGGCCTTCAGCGGGAACGAACCCTGAATAACAACCATTCGCTGCGGAAGAATCGTGAATGCATACCGCCGACCGGCGAGCTTTTCCGCATCGGGTGTCACATACTCAACGCTCTGCCGCTGGCCGCTCTCGATCGGGGCACCCAAGGGGGGCGCGTCGATTTTCGCGTTCAATTTCGGCTGCGGAAGTTGCCCCATCGGGCCGCGGCCCGGCTGAAATCCAGTCAACCGCGGAGCCAGATTCTTCGCCTCCTGGTTGGCTCTCTCATTGTCGAACTTATCTTCCTTTTTCGCCGGACCGACGAGAGTGCCGATCACGAGGTTGCCGTTCACATCTTCGATCAGGTCATACGAAAGCACCTTGGCCGGCAGGTAGTCCGCCTGCAGTTCCGTGACTGCAAGTACGCCGGGATTGATGCGGCCGCGTTCCGGCGGGGCGATCGGGTCGAAGAACAGATTGCCCGCCCAGTTCAGTTTGACGGCGGCAATCTGCGGAATCCGGGTGAAGTCTTCGTCGAGCTTCTTGATCGCATTCGGGTCGACGCTGCCGTTGATGGTCGTGGTCACCTTCTGCGCGGTGTTCAACACGTCCTTCTCGAACGCTTCCGGGTCCGGGGCAGCGCCGAGTTCGACAATGCCCATGAGCGCGAACAGCAGCATCAGCGCACCGGCACCGATGAACAGGTACTTCTCGCCCTTTTCCATCATCAGGGCTTTGACGTTCGGTTTTGCCATATTCAGTCTCCCGTATTCATGCAGCCGATTGTGGCGTTGCCCTATTTCTTCGCCGGACTCTTGACGGTCTGTTTCTCGTCGGGGAATCGCTCGTACATCGAGGCAATGCCGTAGATTGTCAGTTCCATCAGGTTGGCCGAGAACTGATCTTCCCGGCTGTTGCTCGGGCCACTCGAGGGCAGGCCGTCCGGGCCGCGGAAGCCGCCCTCACCCATGCCGCTCCTTGGTGGGCCGCCACCAGTTGAACCGGGTTGGTTGTAGTTCAGCGAGCCGTGGAAGCGGATCCAGTCAACCTGCGTAATCTGCAGCCGCAACGACAGTTTCAGCAACTGTTCCGTGATGTCCTTCATGAACGACTGATCTCCGACGATCACGATACCGAACGGCATCCGCCGGATCTGCTCGGTGGCCTCGATGTAGCGGTAGCGTTCCAGCTTGTTCTGGCTCAGCGGCGGCAGTGTCTTGGCGGCAGGGGTCGCCGTCGGCAGACCGGGCTGACTCGGGTTCATCGGTACGGTCCCTTCACCGCCGACGGTTCCCCCGTCAACAGGGGCTTCCTTCTTGGCGACCTCCTCGCTGAACTTGGCCATCTTCATGGTCAAATCCTTATTGCGGTCGCTGAGGCCAGGCTTGTAGAGCTTCACAAAGTCGACCCGCTTGATCGGCACGGTACGGGCGTCAAAGACCTGGCGGACGCTGTCGATCGACGTCGATTTCCAATCAGGCGGAATCGTGTGCTTCAGGATTGTTTTGACGTCGTACTCCGCATCCGCCTCGACCGGATCGCCCTGCACATCGAAGATGAACGTCCGGCCGGACAGAACGACTTCCAGCTTCATCGTGTTGCCGATGCCCATGACCTGCAGCCGGCCCGAGATGTTCTTCAGTTTCCCCTTCAGCGTCTGCTTGCCCTTGTAGTCGATCAGCTGCAGGTTGACCTCCCAGAACCGGCTGCGGAACGTCCGGTTCGTCGGCGTGTCTTTCGACTTGTCGTCAAGCGTGAAGGCCGCGGCATTCACGTTCACCTGATGGATCGCCAGCAGCAGTTCGCGCTGAATCCAGTAGTCTTCCATCGCCAGCCATATGTCTTCCGAACTGGGCACGTTGCCCCAGACGCGAACGTACTGCAGCAGCGTGTCCCAGCTTTCGCGGAACTGCATCGGCTCCAGGGTCTGAACCAGGTTCTTGTACTCGTTCGCATACACGTTCTCGGCGCGGAACTGGTCGCGCACCGAGCCGACCTTTTCCGGGATCTCCTCGCCGAACTTCATGTTGGCGACGACCGCGCGCTGTTCGTCGGTGTAACCCTTCGGCCAGGTATACAGGTCCTTTTGGTGGTTCCAGCCTTCCTTCCACAGCTTGCCGCGTTGATCATCGAGCGTGCCGACCTGCTTGCCGTACTCGTCGATGGTCTTGCGCGGCTGTGCCTTCACGTTGGCAGCGAGCTGCTTTTTCTTCTTCTCGTTGTCTTCCATTTTCGCGCTGATGACGTCCGGCACATCAGCCAGCAGTGCATACCACGCGATCAGGATGAACAGCGCGAGTGGTGCGAACAGCAGCCAGAAGTGGTGCTTCTTCATCATCTCTTTGTCGAACTTCGCTGCCATTCCCGATTCTCCGCTGAGGCTGTCCAAACGCTGATCGATCCAACGGTCCGCATCGCCCGCTCCCATATGGTCGCGGCTCGTCAAGGTTGTTGCCACTTACTCGTCCGACGGCGGACGGCCGGCTGTGCCGGGCCCCGGGCGTGGCGGCGGCATCGGCTGCGGCTGGGTGCCGATGGCTGGTGTCTCCACCTTGATGAACCGGTCCGAAGGCGTTGGCTCTTTCCAGACGAACAGGATCACGAACTCGTAGCGGGCCTTGCCGGCGTTCTTCTTCTCCACCGCTTTCGGGTCGACCGTGCCGTCGGGCGACTTGGCCGGGGTGCCCGTATTGGCGGTCTTCTCGATGGCCGAGCGCATGTAGGGGTTGCTGGCCCCTATGTTCGGTTGGCCAGTCCCGCCGCCGCCACCTGTGGCACCACCGCCTGCCGACAGGCCGACATCGCCGGTGGTGATTCCCGTCCAGGCGACGCCCGGCACAGCGGAAGGCTGGGCGGGCATATTCGGGTTGGGCGGAACCGGTACCGGCACGCCTTCACCGCCTGCACCGGCTGTGGGGGGCGACGACATCGTCGCCAGGTAATTGATCAGGCTGGTCCAGATGAAGTGGTACGTATCCGGCTTCGGGTTCTCGTCGCGCCAGTTGCTGCAGTTGTACAGGAACACGTGCGACACACGCCCCTTGATGGCCGGGTCGGTCGAGGTTCTGGCCTTCGCCTTCAGGTTTGCCAGCAACGTTTCCCGGATGAACTCGGGCCCCTTCAGCGTGCCCTTGTCGTACCAGGTGGTGCCGCGGACTTCGACGATCCAGGCTCCCTTCTCATCGGTCGGGAAGACCGGCGGGGAAGTGATCAACGGCCGGCGTTCTTCTTCGTCCATGCCGTCGAAGCTGATGCCGACGTACTTTTCACAGTACATCTTGGTGGCCTTGAAGAAGTCGGGCAGGTTCCTCACGTAACGAGTATGCACCGCTTCGATGTCGACGGCCGGCAGGAACTGCCGCATATCGTCCGGGTCGGGAGTTTTGGGGTCGACGCCCTTGCGGATGCGGTCGAAGTACTTCTTCACCGCCGCCTTGCTGCCGCCGCCGACGCCGTCATCGCTGTTCCAGAAGCGTTCCTGTTTTTGGTCGATCATGTTGCCGCCCGGACCGGGGACGGGAACGCATGAATTGATGAACTCGCTCAGGCGCAGCCAGTTGAACCGCTCGTCCTTCCCCGCAATGATCGCCTGGTTCTTTTCCTTCCCCTTGTCGACATCGCCGATCCGCTCGTCGATCTGCTTAACAACCGCGGCCGCTTCCTTGTTGGCTGTCTCGTTCTTCTTCAATGCGGCTTCAATTCGCGGATCGTTGACGGCGGCATACGGGGCGCTGTAGCCGAACGCCCAGACCCCCGTGCCGACGAGCAAACAGGCCGCGGCCGCCACGGCCCATGGCTTCTTCGCGCGGATCTTGCGATCGATCGTGATCTCGGGCGGCAGCAGGTTCGTCTTCAGCCGGGCCACGCCCAGCGACTGCAGCGCCAACCCGTAGGCGACCGGGAAGGTCAGCACATTCTCGATGAACACCGGCGCATCGGTGACCGATTCCCCCGACAGGCGGGCGAACTTCGTCGGTTTCTCGACGCGCAGCTGCAACTTGTCACCGAGATACTTCTGCAGGCCCGGCAGCTTGAACGCACTGCCGACGCCGACAAGATACTCGATCTGGGCATCGCGATGGGTGTTCGTGAAGTAGCCCAGCGACCGCTGCACTTCGCCGACGAAGTCGGTCAGCACCGGCTTGAGCGCCCGCAGGATATTCGCCAGATCGGGCGACTTCGCGGCATTCCGCTTCAGGTGTTCGGCCTTCGCGAACGTCAGCTTCAGTTCCTTGGTCAGCGCCCGGGTGAAGTGGTTGCCGCCGATCGGGATCGGTCGCTGCCAGATGATCTTGCCGCCATCGGTGATGATCAGGTTCGATGCATCGGTGCCGACATCCAGCGCGACGATGCACTTTTTCTTGCCGATCGCGGGCGGCGGGGCATCGTCGGTCGCGTCCGGCCCGCCCTTGTTGAGCATGTCGTACGTGATGTAGTTGCACAGCGCCAGCGGTGCCATCTGGATAGTGTGTACTTCGATGTTCACCGTCGTGAAGTGGTTCATGACCCGGCTGATCATGTCCCGCTTCATCGCGAACAGGCCGATCTCGGTGTCGATGGCGAAGCCGCCTTCGACCGCCCCTTCGCTGACCTTCTGATAGTCCCAGACGACTTCTTCGAGCGGGAACGGGATCTGCTGCTTGGCTTCGAACTTGACGATGTCGTCAATCTTCTTCTCTTCCACCGGCGGCAGCTTCACGAACCGCGCGAGGCCCGACTGCCCGGCGACGCTGATCGCCACGCGGTCGCCCTTGATCGGGTTGCGGGAGAGGAACTTCTCCAGCGCTTCGCGCGTCAGCAGCTCAGGGTCGGCATCGGGCTGCGACAGAATCTTCGGGTGTTCGACGTAGTCGAACGCGGTGGCCGTGACTTTGCCATCGACGATCTGCAAGCGCACCGCTTTGAGGGCGCATTGGCCGATATCGATCCCCCAGTAACCGGGTTGGACAGCCATGAACGAAACTCCTGGAATGCAAACCCGCCGCAGATATGCTCGAAAGGAAGCCAACGTACCATGCGTTCGAAGGCGCTGTCAATCATCCAAACACGCCGGCACCGCGGATGTTGGCGCGGCCGGCGGAACAAGTGGAACAGCACCGGGAACGATGTTAAATTGTATACGCCCGGACCGTCCGGGTACAACACTCCCCCGGGCCGGAAAACGTGATTCCGGGCCTGAATGTTAATACGCTCCCCGTTGAACTTCAGCCCACGGTGCCCCATGACGGGCAAGCGGACGAGATTTGCGGGGTCCACGACGGCACGGTTAAACACCGTTGGTCGAACAGCCCCGGACCGGGTAAGATATCCTGCCGCCCGACACACTCGGATCCCCGGACGTACATCATGATTGTCTTCGACTCTCATCTCGATCTTGCGTGGAACGCCATCGACTGGAACCGCGATCTTTGGACGAACGTCGGCGAGATGCGCGCCCTGGAAAAGGGGACCAACGCCCTTGAGTTCAAGGCACGCGGCAAGAACACCGTCACGTTTCCCGAACTGCGTAAGGGGAAGGTCGGCACCTTCATCGCCACCCTGTTG
>JBBQII010000101.1:0-9048 GCA_038324795.1 Gemmatales bacterium | reverse complement strand
ACCCCCGGCCACGGTGCGGGCCTACGTCGCGGTCTACGGCGACTTTCCCGAAGGCTGGCCGCCGGAAATGCCGTGAGGCCGTCGTGGGTCGCCGGTTGCATTCCCACCGACCGGCGATTACCATGAGTTCCAGTTGTTTCCCACCTGCCCATTGCCTGCCTGAACTCGTGACAGGTACCTTCATGCGAATCGCGATCCTCTCCTGCCTCGTTGCCGCTGTTCCGCTCGGGGTCCACGCGGCGGACACCTTCACTCCCGTCCGCGCTGTTCTGGAGCAGCACTGCCTGAAGTGTCACAACCCGGACCAGCGCAAGGGCGGCCTATCCCTTGCGGATGGCAAATCGCTTGTCGACGGCGGCAACTCGGGGCCTGTCGTGGTCGCGGGCAAGTCGGCCGAGAGCCGACTGCTGATTGCCATCGCACACGCCGATGCGGACCTGAAGATGCCGCCGGAAGGTAAGCCGCTCACGCCGGCGGACGTCGCGAAAGTGAAGGCGTGGATCGAGGACGGCGCAGCTTGGCCGACCGACGTGAAGCTTTCCTGGAAGGCTTCGGCAAAGCAGAACCACTGGGCGTTTCAGCCAATCATCAACCCTTCGTTGCCAGTGGTGAAGCAGCCCGCATGGGCGCGCAACGGCGTCGACCGCTTCATCCTCGCTCGCCTGGAGAAAGAGGGCATCGCGCCGTCGCCGGAAGCGGACCGCGTGACGCTGATCCGCCGGCTGAGTTTCGACCTGGTTGGCCTGCCGCCAACCGTCGCCGAGGTCGATCTGTTTCTGAAGGAATCCGAAGCAAATGCGGATGAAGCATACGCCCAGTTGGTCGGCCGTCTGCTCGCTTCGCCGCACTACGGGGAACGCTGGGGCCGGCACTGGCTCGACGCGGCCCGCTACGCGGACAGCGACGGCTATGAGAAAGACACGGGCCGACCGTGGGCCTGGCGGTTTCGCAACTGGGTGATCGATGCCATCAACCGCGACCTGCCATTCGACCAGTTCACCATCGAACAACTGGCCGGCGACCTGCTGCCGAACGCGACCACGCAGCAGAAGATCGCCACCGGTTTCCACCGCAACACGCTGACGAACAAGGAAGGCGGCGTCGATCAGGAGGAGTATCGCACGTATGCCGTGATCGACCGCGTCAGCACGACCGCCAAGGTCTGGCTCGGCATTACGCTCAACTGCTGCCAGTGCCACGATCACAAGTACGACCCGTTCTCGCAGCGGGAGTTCTTCCAGTTCTACGCCTTCTTCAACAGCGACAAGGAACTTGACATCGACGCCCCGCTCGGCGACGACATGACCGCCCTTAAGCAGAAGCAGACTGCCCACGCGAAGAAGAGGGCGGAACTGCAGAAGGCCGTCGACGACTACAAATTGAAGAACCCTAAAGCCCCGGCCACCGACGCGGAACTGGTGAAGCTGAACAAAGCCGTCACCGATCACGACAAGACTGCGCCAACCGTGTCGAAGGCCCCGACGCTGCAACTCGGCCCCGAGCGCAAAACGCACATCCTGATTCGCGGCGACTTCCTCCGCAAAGGTGTTGAAGTGAAGGCGGGCACGCCCGGCGTGCTGCCTGGTTTCAAGCCCGACGCCACGCCATCGCGCCTCGATCTGGCAAAATGGATCGTCGCCCCCGAGAACCCGCTGACGCGACGCGTGCTGGCCAACTGGGTCTGGCAGCGTTTCTTCGGTCGCGGCCTCGTCGCCACGCTGGAAGACTTCGGCACGCAGGGCGACAAGCCGTCGCACCCCGAACTGCTC
The DNA here is from genome assembly GCA_038324795.1 of Gemmatales bacterium. GTDB lineage: Bacteria > Planctomycetota > Planctomycetia > Gemmatales > Gemmataceae > JAIOQJ01. Next base: position 7,279 of record JBBQII010000101.1, on the reverse strand, counting down.
GATTACCTGGCGACGCAGTTGCTGGAGAAGCAGTGGAGCCTGAAGCAGTTCCACAAGTTCATCGTTACCTCGGCCACTTATCGGCAATCGTCGAAGGCCCGGCCCGAGTTGAAAGACCGCGATGCCCTGAACGTGCTGCTGGCCCGGCAGAACCGCGTGCGCCTTGAAGCCGAGGCTTTGCGTGATGCAGCCCTGACATCGAGCGGCCTGCTCACTCGCACCGTCGGCGGACCGAGTGTCAAGCCGCCGCAACCGCCGGGCATCTCCGAGTTGACGTATGCCGGCAGCGCGAAGTGGGTCGAAAGCCTCGGGGCCGACCGCTACCGTCGCGGGCTGTATATCTGGTTCCAACGCACCAGCCCATACCCGATGCTGATGACGTTCGATTCACCCGATGGCAATGTCTGCTCGGTGAAGCGCGAGAAGTCGAACACGCCTTTGCAGGCACTGACGATGTTGAATGATGTCGTCTTTGTCGAATGCGCCCGGGAGTTGGGCAAGCGGCTGGCCAGTACAGAACGAACGACGGGCGAACGGATCGATCAGGCCTTCCGGCAGTGCTTCGCCCGCACACCATCGCCGGGCGAGAAGGAACGGCTGCTACAGTTATTTGCCGACTTGGCCGCGCTGGCCAAGAACGATGTGGCCGCTGCCAAACTCCTTGGCAAAAGCGAGTCGGCGATGGTAAATTCAATGGAAAGAGCCGCTTGGGTTGCGTTCAGTCGCACCCTGTTTAATCTCGACGAGTTCGTGACGAGGGAGTGAAGCGATGAATTGGGACCTCGTAGGCGACGTGCAAAAACGGATGAAGCAACTCACACCGGAGGAGCAGTTGTACGTCATCTCATGCGCACCAATGGAGATCGCCAATCAACATTTCAGCAATCCTCAACGGCAGCGTGACGATGACGAACTTTGCATGAAAGACCCGGCGACGCACGAATTGGTTCAGGCATGCCGATTGCCCTACGCCGATCCCGCAGATCACGGTGAGATGCTCAGCGGACGAAGGGCCGCGTCATAACTGATCACGAGTCGGAGCGATTCCATGCGTCGTGGCGAGGTTTACATGGTCGACTTGAGTCCCGTGACAGGCAAAGAACAAAGTGGGCGGCGCCCGGTCGTGGTGATTTCGAGCGACGATGTGAATCGGATTCCGCTGGTTGTGTCTGTGCTGCCCGGCACCAACGGAAGTCATCTATTACACGACTCCGATTGGAACGTTCGTGTTCACGCACCCGAGGGAGGACTTGTCTTCGACACGGTTTTCCCGGGTTTTCAGCTAAGAGCACTCGACAAAGGCCGGTTTCCACCCCGACCGATCGGGAAGCTCTCCGACAGTACGATGAAAGCAATCGATGCCGCACTCATCAGAACTTTGGGAATTACCGTCTAGCACTGCGGCAGCAACCGTATGAACCGGCCAATTGATCGCCATTCGCAATGCGACTTGGACGGCCGCTTGTATGGCGGGCGCATTAATGATCATGAATCTGGATGAGTTCATAACTGGAGACTCAGCGACCCGGCCGTGATGATTAATGAAATCTGTCATTCTGTATGCCGCTTTGGAAGAGGAATGCGATGTCTGCTATTGCAATCACGAATCCGATCGTTCGACCGCCAGCCGGGCGCAGCGGCCAGGAGCTCTGTCTCCCGCATGTTTCCTGGGAAGACTACGAACGGCTGGGCGAGATTTTCCGCGATCGTCCAAACTTGCGGATGACTTACGACCGGGGGGACTTGGAATTCATGACTCTCTCCAATGAGCACGAGTTTTACAAGAAGGTCATCAGCCGCCTTCTTGAAGCAGCGCTCGATGAACTCGGCATCGACTATTATTCGGCAGGCAGTATGACCTTCAAGCGGCAAGATCTGGATCGTGGCCTGGAGCCAGATGATTGCTTCTGGATCGCGCACGAACAGATCATACGAGGCCGAATCGACTACAATCCAGCTTCCGATCCTCCGCCCGATTTAGTCATCGAAGTTGAAGTGTCGCGCAGCGTATTGAATCGCATCGGCATCTACGCAGCGCTCAAGATTCCGGAAATCTGGCGGTTTGATCGATCGAAGATTACCGTACTTCGCCTCGAACAGTCCGGAATGTACGTCGAATCCGCTTCAAGCCCGACTCTTCTTGACGTGCCTCTCAACGGGTTCGTGCCATTCAGCGTGCCAGATACAAGTAAACCCACCAGCCAGGTTGTCCGCGAGTTTCGAAGTTGGGTAGCCCAGTATCGCAAGGAACCAAGATGATTCCGAATCGAATCCCCCAGTCCCGCCGCAACTTCCTTGCCACGTCGGCCAGCGGCATCGGCACGCTGGCACTCGCGTCGCTGTTTCGCGATGAGGGGTTGCTTGCGTCGGATGCGACCAACCCGCTGGCGCCGCGTGTCGCGCACTTTGCGCCAAAGGCGAAGAACTGTATCTGCATCTATCTTGAAGGCGCGCCCAGCCAGATTGATCTGTTCGATCCGAAGCCGAAGCTCAACGAACTGCACGGCAAGCCGTTGCCCGAATCGATGACCAAGAACGTACGCTTCGCCTTCATCCAGAAGGAAACGGCCGTACTGCTCGGCAGTCCGCGCAAGTTCGCGAAGCATGGCCAATGCGGCATGGAACTCTCGGACTATCTGCCGCACCTGGCCACCTGTGCCGACGACATCGCCATGATCCGTTCGATGCACACCGACCAGTTCAATCATCATCCCGGCCAGTTGATGATGAATTGCGGCGCGTCATTGTTCGGTCGGCCGTGCATGGGAAGCTGGATCACTTATGGCCTGGGCAGCGAATCGAAGAACCTCCCCGGCTACGTTGTGCTGAACGCCGGCCGCGGCAGTTCGGGCGGCGTGACCAGCACGCTCAGCGGCTTTCTGCCGACGACCTACTCGGGAGTGCAGTTCCGCAGCCAGGGCGATGCGGTCCTGAACCTGAGCAACCCGGACGGCCTCTCTGCCGCGATGCAGGGCACGACGATCGACGCCATTCGCGACCTGAACCAGTACCGCCATGCCGAGATCGGCGACCCGGAGATCAACAGCCGCGTGGCCGCATACGAACTGGCGTTCCGCATGCAGTCAGCCGCGCCCGAGTTGATCGACCTGTCGAAGGAAAGCAAACGCACGCTCGATGAGTATGGCCTTGACCGCGTGGAACCGGATTTGAAGGCATCACGCGGCGGCGGCAAGGGACAGTTCCGCGCATTCGCGACCAACTGCCTGCTCGCACGCCGGCTGGTCGAACGCGGCACTCGCTTCGTCAACTTGTACCATGCGTCATGGGATCATCACTCGAACCTCGACAACGAGTTGAAGCATAACACCCAGATGGCCGACCAACCCGTGGCCGCCCTGATCAAGGACCTGAAGCGACTGGGCCTGCTCGATTCAACGCTGGTGCTCTGGCTGTCCGAATTCGGCCGCACGCCACTGGGCGAAAACCGCGGCGGCTCGAAGGCACCGCCGACCGGGCGCGACCATCACCCGTTCGCGTTCACGATCTGGATGGCCGGCGGCGGAGTGAAGGGCGGTCAGGTCATTGGCAAGACCGACGAAATCGGCTGGAACATCGCCGAAGACCCGATCCACGTCAACGACCTGCACGCGACAATTCTGCACCTGTTCGGCTTGGATCACAAACGGCTGACGTACCGCTTCCAGGGCCGGGACTATCGCCTGACGGACGTGGCGGGGAATGTAGTGACGAAGTTGTTGGCATAGGGTATTCAAGATCGCAACTTCCTACTTCCGCTTCGTCTCATCCACGGCCGCTTTCACGTCCACCACCGGGGTATCGATCGTCTTGGCGATCTTCTCGGATAGCTTCTTCGCGATCAGGCCGTTGGGGTCGCAGCCGGCGGAGATCGCGAGGATCTCGCCGCCTTTGCCGATGAGGAAGTTGGTCGGCATTGCCTTGGTCTGGAACGTGGCCCAGCTTTCGCCCTTGGTGTCGATGCCGTAGACCATGTTGATCTTCTTGTCTTTCGCGTACTGCGCGACCTTCGCGTCGGGCTCGCGGAAGATGGCAACGCTGGTCAGGCCGGCCTTCTTGTACGCGGCATCGATTTCCTGGAAGTAGGCCAACTCCTTATCGCAGCCCGAACAGCCGCACGTCAGACGGACGAGCACCGGGCCCTGCGCGGTCAGGTCGGCGAGGGTGATCTCCTTGCCGGTTTGATCCTTGAACGTGAATGCGGGCGCCTTTTCGCCGACGGCCACCTTCGGCGCATCGGCCGCGCTGGCGAGGCAGGGAACGGCGAAAGCGATCAGCAGTGATGCAAACGTACGAATCATGATCAGGTCTCCCGAACAGTTTGAGAAAACAGAAGAACTACGCCAACAACTCATCCACGACCCGGCACGGTTTGCTGTCGGTCAGCGATTGTTCGAGGCCGTTGCGCAGGTGGGTCAGTTTACGGTGGTCGAGGCCGAACAGGTGCAGCAGCGTGGCGTGCATGTCGTGCTGGTTGACGACGTCGGTCACCGCGTGATGGCCGAAGTCATCGGTGGCGCCGTGGACGTGGCCGCGCTTGATGCCACCGCCGGCCAGCCACCAGGAGAAACCATAAGTGTTGTGGTCCCGGCCGACTTTCTCGGGGTCGTTGCCTTCGACGACGGGCAGCCGGCCCATCTCGCCGCCCCAGGCGACGAGCGTCGAATCGAGCAGGCCACGTTCACGCAGATCGCGCACCAGCGCAGCGGCCGGCTTGTCGGTCTTGCGGCACATGTTCGGCAGGAGCGTCTTGATCGACTGGTGGTTGTCCCAGTTCTGGTTCGCGGTCAGCACCTGCACGAAGCGCACGCCGCGTTCGACGAGCCGGCGGGCGATCACGCAGCGCGTGCCGTACTCGGCCGTGATCGGGTCGTCGAGCCCGTACAGCTTCTTCGTCGCGGCCGATTCGCCAGTGAGATCCAGCACGTCCTTCGCCGCGGTCTGCATCTGGGCGGCCAACTCGTACCCGGCAATGCGGGCATCGAGATCATTCTCCCCCGCGTGCCGGGCGAGATGCTCGCGGTTCATTTCGTCGAGGTACCGCAGATAGTTGCCCTGCGCCGTGCCCTTCAGATGGGCCGGCGGGTCGAGGTTCAGAATGCGCGGTTCACGCTGACGGATCACGGTTCCCTGGTACAGCGACGGCAACCAGCCGTTGCCCCAATGGTCGACGCCGGCCACGGGCAGCGTCACGTCGGTCAGCGACATGAACGCCGGCAGGTTCCGCGCTTCGGAACCCAGCCCGTAGCAGACCCAACTGCCCAGCGACGGATGCCCCGCCACCAGTCGCCCGCTGTTGAGCGAGTAGATCGATTGGCCGTGATTGTTCACCCCCGTCGTCATCGAGTTGATGACCGTGATGTCGTCCGCCACTGTGCCCAGGTGCGGCAGCAGTTCGGAGATCCAGGTACCCGCCCGGCCATGCCGGCTGAACTTCCACGGCGAGGGGAACACTTTCGTGGTGGCGCGATCGACGGCATCCTGCTTCAGCTTGCCGGGGAACGGCTTGCTGGCGTACTCGGCCATCTTCGGCTTATAGTCGAGCGTGTCATGATGGCTGGGCCCGCCCTGCATGAACAGTGAGATCATCGCGCGGGCGCGAGGCGGATGGTGCGGCACCTTCGGAAGGGTGTCGAAGCGCGGCTTCTCGAGCGCGGGCTTGATCACCTCCGCGCGGGCGCGTTCGTCGTTGAGCAGCCACGCCAGCGCGACGCTGCCGATCCCGCACGTGGACGAATGCAGCAACTGGCGACGGCTGATCGGCAGCATCGATTCCCTTTCAATCGACGTACAGAAACTCGTTGGAACTCAGCAACGCCTGGCACCAGTTGGCGAGCGCCGCCTGCGCGGGCGATGCCGGCACGGGCACCGTCGGTATCTTCGCGGCATTGGCGGGCGGCATCAGCTTGCCTTCAAGAGCCTTCGTCTGCATTTGAAGGAACGCCGTGGCCGCCAGCATTTCACGTAGCGTGGCATCTCGGCCGAGGGCCAGGCGGAAGCCAAGGCGAACGCGGTCGGACGGGTCGGTGCCGGCCGCTTTTTCAAGGCGTTCCGCAAACGCATGGGCCTGCTGCAGCACGAAATCGCTGTTCATCAACAAGAGCGCCTGCGGCGTCACCGTCGAACTATTGCGAACTTCGCAGACCGGTTCCACCGCGGGGGCATCGAACGCATCGAGCACATAGTACGGCTTGCTGCGGCGCACCTGCACGTAGACGCTGCGGCGATACTCTTCCCCGGCCGGCAACGGCATCTCCGCAAGGAAGCGGCCCGCACCGTCCTTGTTCTCGATGCCCAGGATGAACTGGCCCGCTTCGGTGTCCTTCACCGGGACCGGCGGGCCGAAATGCTTGTCGGCCAATCTGCCCGTGGTGAAGATCATACTGTCGCGCACCGATTCGGCTTCGAGCCGCCGTACCGACATGCGCGAATAGAAGTGGTTGTCCGGGTCGATGCGATCGCGTTCGGCATCGCGCGTCGACTGCTGGCGGTACGCAGTGGAGAGCAACATCGTGCGATGCAGCTTCTTCATGCCCCAGCCGCTTTCGACAAACTCAGCTGCGAGCCAGTCAAGCAGTTCGGGGTGCGTGGGCCGATCGCCAAGTTTGCCGAAGTCGCCCGGCGTGCCGACAATGCCCCGACCGAAATGATGCAGCCAGACGCGGTTGACCAGAACGCGCGCCGTCATCGGGTTCGTGGGATCAGTCAACCAGCGCGCGAATGCCAGCCGTCGGCCGGTGGTCGGCAGGCCGGACTTCACGGGCGGCGTCAGCGGGAAGCGGGCATCGAGTATTGTCAGCCCGCCCGGGGGAACAGCCTGCTTCGGTTGGTCGTAGTCGCCGCGATGATGCAGGTAGGTGACAGGCACCTGGCCGGGTACTTCGGTCAACCCGCGAACGAAGACCTCTTTAGGCTTTTTCGCTTTCAGTTCGCCCGATTCCTTGACAAGCTTCGTGATCTCCGCCTGTCGTTCGGTGTCGACGCGGGCCAGCACTTCGGGCGTCATCGCCAGGTCGGGGTACTCCTTCAGCAGGGCCTTCATCTCGGCCGTCTGCCGGTTGACGGGCACGCCGACCGTCTTCCGGGCTGGCCCCTGCTTCGCTTCCGGCAGCGCGGCGATCAGCTTCTTCGAGACATCGTCGTTCTGCAGCTTCTGCAAGCGGACGCGTTCGGTGTCGATCTTCGCGATCTGCGCATCGAGCCGTTTCGTTTCAGCCCGCTGGGTGGTCGTCAGCAGTGTCAGGTCGCGCTTGGCGGGAGTCACCCAGTTTTCCAAGTTGTA
>JBBQII010000100.1:0-9163 GCA_038324795.1 Gemmatales bacterium | reverse complement strand
AGCGGCTCGGGGTTGAAGGTCGTCGTCAGCACGATCACCCGCCCCCGGCCGCGGACCTGCTCAAGCACTGCCGGATCACGCGCCGTTGTCCCGGGGTCACTCGATGGCCGTTGGAACGACAGCACGGTGCGGACCGCCGCGGCCGGCGGGATGCGCAGCCGCAGATACTGGTGAAATGGCGGCAACCCGATCGACGCCCGTTCGCGGTCATCGCGGTACGCGGCCAGCGGTGGTCGTTTCAGCGACTCTTCATCCGCATTCAGCGTGAATGCTTCCCCCTTCCCGGCCCGAACGGCATCGCCGATCTCGCCCGGAAGGATGCCTTTCCCGACGGCAAACAGTGTCCGATTCAACTCATCACGATTCGTTGATGCGTTCGGCCCGAGACTGACGACGATCCGCCCGCCGCGCTGCAGGTAGCCTTCCAGACGGGCCGCGTCGGGGACGCTGACCGCGGCCGGATCACAGAGGAACACACAATCGAACTTGGAAAGGTCGATGCGGAAGCGGTCGGCGAACATGGCCGGCGTCGCGCGCGTGACGCGGAAGGGTGATGACAGCGGCTGACCGTCCGGCAGCGTTGGCTGCAACGCCTGGCGCACCCACTCGCCGGGCGCGTCGAGAGCATTCGCCGACGTGTTGCCGTCAACCACGAGGATCGGGAACGACTCACGAACGGTGAACGCAAGCGCCCGAGTGTTGTCCAGGCTCAGCATGTCGTTGCCTGCCTTCGCCCACAGGACGTGATCGCCCGGCACCCGCAGCGAGTTCGCCTGATCCAGCGGCAGCACGACGGTGGCCGAAGTGCGCGCCTTGATACTGACGAGTTTCTGGCCGACGTCGCGCAACATCAGCCGTTCACCTTCACGCGGCGCCCGGCCGAGCTTCAGTTCAACCGGCACTTCGGCGACATCAGTGTTTCCGTGGTTGCTGACAGTGATGGTGACCGCGTTGGCTGCGCCGGTCATCGGCAGCGGGTCAGCGAGAGTAAGGCCCGTGATGGCGAGATTGGCGATGTCCGCCCGGGCGACGTCGAGGAAGACGATGTCCGCCGATCGGCCCAACTCCGCGAGAGAACCGGCCGCCGGCGGTCCCGCTTCCGCGGACGGCAGCGACCAGCCGGATCGCTTCAGGTCGGTCAGGAAGACCACTTCACGGCGGCTGTACTTGCCGAGTGGTTTACCCGCGAGATCAACCGCGAGGCGGATCGCCCCGGCCGTATCGGCCGTGCCCTGCGGCAGCAGCAGTTCGTCGATCTCGTCGGCAACGCGCTGGCGGTCGTCAACCGGTTCGCCGATCAGCGCCTGCGCGGTCTGACCGGCAACGATCAGGCTGAAACCGTCCCCCGGCGATGCGCGATCAAGGACCGCGTGGGCCTGTTCCTTCAACAGTTCGATGCGCTGACTGCCGTCTTCGGTCTTCGCCGTCAGTGTGTACGATTGATCGACAACGAGGATGCGATGCGTGCGCCCCCGCGACGTTTCGCGCGTGCTGCCGCCGGGGAACGCGCGCTGCCACCACGCCTCGGCCCAGGGCATCACGGCCGCGAACGCGGCCACCAGCAACACGCCGACCAACACGCGCGTGGCCAGCAGCAGCCATTGCTCAAGTCGCAGTCGGCGGACGTTGCGCCGCTGGGCCGCGACGAGAAACCGCATCGCCGCCCAGGGGACGATCTTGTACCGCTTGCGATTGAGCAGGTGAATGACGATCGGCACCGCCGCGACTGCCCCGGCGGCAGCCAGTGCCGCCCACGGGGTCGCGAAGATCATCGCCAGGATCGGGAGCGGGTACGGCATGTGCCTCGGTCATCCGCCGACGGTCGTGCGTCGGCCCAGGTACTGGGCCAGCACAGCGGCCAGATCGGTGTCGGTCAACAGTCTCACGTAATCAATATGGCTGTGACGGCAGCCCTGTTCGAGCATGGCCATGAATTGCTGCAATTCTTCCATGTAACTTTCACGCACGCTCAGCGGGTCGGTCAGCATGTCGTTGCCGGTTTCCAGGCCGCGGAACAGTGTCGCTTCGCGGAACGGGAAGTCGATCTCCGCCGGATCGAGTACGTGGAAGACGATGACATCATGCCGCAGGAACTTCAGATGCCGTAGCCCGGCGAGCACCTCGGCCGGGTCGTCGAACAGATCGCTGAAGATTGCGACGATGCCGCGCCGGTTGAACCGCTCCGCCGCGGCATGCAGCACCGGTTCGATACGCGATGTCCCGTTGCCGGGCCCCTCGGCCAGGATGCGAAGCAGGTCGCGACCATGCCCGGGCCGACTGGCGGGTCGCAGCAGTGCGCGGATCTGTTCGTCGAACGTCGCCAGCCCGACGCTGTCACTTTGCTTCAGCGCCAGGTGCGCAAGCGCGGCCGCGGCGAGGCAGGCGCACTCGTATTTCGTCCGCCCGCCGGATGTGTAGCGCATCGACTCGCTGGCATCGACCAGCAGCCAGAGCGCAAGGTCGGTTTCCAGTTCGTATTGCTTGAGGAAGTAGCGTTCCGTCCGGCCGAAGACCTTCCAGTCGACATGGCGGATGTCGTCGCCGGGGACGTAATCGCGATGCTGGGCGAATTCGACCGAGAAACCATGCTGCGGACTGCGATGCGACCCCGCGAGCAGCCCATCCACAATGTGCCGGGCGGCAAGTTCAAGGGCACCGATGCGCGCCAGGATTTCAGGGTCGGCCATCAGCATAGATCGTTTGTCGTCCCGTCGGGACGACCGCTAAACCGGCGATGCATCGCCCATTTCCAGCAACAACCGCGACACGATGTCGTCGGGCTTGATCCGCTCGGCTTCGGCATTGTAGTTGGTGATGATGCGGTGCCTCAAGACCGGCCCGGCAATCGCGCGGACATCATCCGTCGCGGCGTATGTCCGGCCATGCAGCACCGCGCGGGCTTTCGCGCCCAGGATCAGGTACTGGCTGGCGCGCGGGCCTGCCCCCCAGGTCACATACTTGCGGACGAACTCCGGGGCCTAGCCCGCATCGGGGCGCGTCGCCCGCGCTAGCCGCATCGCGTATTTGATCACGTGCGGCGCCGCTGGCACATCACGCACCAGTGATTGCATCGCCAGGAAATCCTCACCGTTGACGACACGCTCGACGCGAGGCCGACGGTTCGACGTCGTCGCTTCGACGATGCGGTATTCATCATCCGCGTCCGGGTAATCAACCTTGATGTTGAACATGAAGCGATCCTGCTGCGCCTCGGGCAGCGGGTAGGTCCCTTCCTGTTCAATCGGGTTCTGCGTCGCCAGCACGAAGAACGGTTCTGGCAGCCGGTGCCGGGCCCCGCCGACGGTGACCTGCCGTTCCTGCATTGCTTCCAGCAACGCGGCCTGAGTCTTGGGCGGCGTACGGTTGATCTCGTCGGCCAGGATGACGTTGGCGAACAGCGGGCCATGCAGGAATTTGAAGGCACGCTGCCCGGTGCTGCGATCGTCCTGCAGGATATCAGTCCCGGTGATGTCCGACGGCATCAGGTCGGGTGTGAACTGGATGCGGCTGAAGCTGAGGTTCATCGAGTCGGCCAGCGTGCGGATCATCAGCGTCTTCGCCAGGCCCGGTACACCGACCAGCAGGCAGTGCCCTTCGGCGAACAACGCGATCATCAGTTGTTCGAGCACTTCCGTCTGCCCGAAGATCACCTTGCCGCACTCGGCCAGAATACGCCGGCTGCCGTCGCGAAGTTTCGCGATCGCGGCCAGTTCATCGGTTTCGGCGGGTGCGTTCATGGGTGTTCCCGATCGGTTACTTCAACCGCCAGATGGCGGATTCATCAAAACCCAACTGCTGAATCATCGGCCGAATCGCGTTCATGTAGCGGACAGCATCCGCAGGATACCCGGCCGTGGGGGCCAGCCCCGGCACCTGCCCGGCCCACCAGGTGTTGAACTCGCGCATGAACACTTCGCGCAGGTACTTCGCGAACATGGATGCCAGCGCCACCGTGAAGTGCGCCCCATCCGCCCGCGGCTGAATCACAAGCCGGGTCGGCCGATTAACGCCGAGGATGCGGTACGAGCAAATTTCCGGGCCTTCGCGCTCGGCCGAGCACCAGCCGTCCGGGAATGCCTCCTGGATCATCGCGGCATAGTAGTTGCGCCCGCCGAGCTTGTCGATCAAAAAGGTGATCGGCTCATCGCCCGGCAACCGCCGGCATTCCCGCAGCAGCGCGATCACGCCGCGACCCAGTACGTTTGATTTGTTGCCCCATTTACCCAGCAGCATGTTGAAACGCGGGGTCGGCGTCACCAGTGTGCGCAATGGACCCACCGTCAGCCGCTTGCGTTCCATGGCTGCCAGAAGAGTGCGGCCAACGGCGACCGTCGCTTCAGCATCCACATCGGCGGGAAGCTGCTGCGTCACGTCGAACCAGGCTTCGTGCAGCAGGTCGTCGCGGCTGTCGCCAATGGCCGTCCGTTTGAGCAGGTCGCCGAGCGTCAGCGGCAGCCCGGCCTGTGACGACAGCATCGCAAGTGTGCCGCGTTCGAGTCGGGCGAAGCCATGCACGCCTTCGTTGACCTTCTTTGAATCATCGATCAGGATGCGCCCGTCGTCCCGGCCGCCGGCACGCTTCACCTGTTCGGAAAGCTGTTCCCATGGATTGGCATCGTCGTCGGCCACGCGCAGCGCCACCGCGGCCTGCACCAGCGGCCCGAGGTTCGGCCCATAGCCCGCTTCGTCGATTCCGATCAGCCACTGCATTACGCACGCTCATGATGAGACACAACCGCCGCCTGTCGGCAACCATGATGCGGGCACCCCCCTCACCCTAATCCTCTCCCACGCAAAGCCGGGGGAGAGGGGATAAGAAGGTCGCTGGCATTCGCATCATGACTGTCTGTATCCTATCGGCAGACTTCCCGATAACCAGCAACCGGGGCCAACGACATGATGACCGACAACCTGTTCCTGAAAATCATCAACCGGCAGATCAAGGCGGACATCGTCTACGAAGATGATCAATGCCTCGCCTTCAACGACATCAACAAGCAGGCCCCCGTGCATATCCTGATCATTCCGAAGAAGGTGATCCCCACGCATGACGAGCTGGTGGAAGAAGACGCCGCCGTCGTCGGCCATATGCATCTGGTGGCCGTCAAACTGGCGAAGCAGTTGGGATTGGTTGGCGGCTATCGGCTGGTGATCAACTGCCGCGAGGACGGCGGGCAGACAGTGCCGCACCTGCACATGCACCTGCTGGGCGGGCGAAACCTTCACTGGCCCCCGGGGTAGTATCTGCGGCATTCCGTCGGGATGCCCGCTAAACGTTGCTTCATCCAATCGACACTTGCCGGCGGTCGATCGATGCGCGACAATCTTCCGAACCTTTCCCGGCCGGCAGTCTCGGCAACTCGTTCGGAGGAACTGACCATGCGAATGCTGGTTGCATCATTCATTGCGCTGATGGCGGTGACCGCCGTCCGGGGCGAGGAACCGCTGGACCGTGTGCCGTCGTCGGCGGGCGTGTTCGCCCATCTGCGGTTCGGCGACGTGTGGAACAGCCCCTTCGGGATCGACGTTCGCAAGTCGCTGGGCGACAACCTGACCAAGGCCAGCGATGAATTCAAGAAGAACGTCGGCATGCCGCTCGAGATTCTCGATACCGCGACGTTCTGCTTTCCCAACATGCCGCAGGGCCCCGGCGACGAACAGACGTTCATGGTGATCGTCACCACCGTGAAGCCGTACGACCGCGATGCCCTGCTGCCGGATCTGCGCGAAAAGGATGCCAAACCGGTCGGCAACATGCTGGCACTGAAGCAGAAGTTCAACCTGCAGTTCGTCAGCGACACCATGTTCGTCGTCATGCACGATTCGCTGAAGGAGAAGTTCGCAAAGGGCGGCCAGGCCGACGATGGCAAAGGCCCCGTGGCCGAGGCGCTGAAAGCCGCGAAGGCGAAGCAGCATTTCGTCTTCGCTCTGGATTTCAGCAAGCTGCCCAACGAGATCCTGACCGCCGCCCCGCCGGAAGCTCAGCCTTTCCTTCCGCTGCTCAAGACAAAATCCAACTGCTTCGCGATCAACCTGAAAGACCGCGAGTTCAAGATCACGGCGAACTTCACCGGCAACGACGCCAACTCGACGGAAGACGCCGAGAAGAGCTTCAAGCTGCTGATGACCCTCGCAGGGGCAGGCCTGTCCGCGGGAATGCCGTCGGTCGAAAAGCGAGATGCGTATCTTGTGCCGCTGCTGAAGGAACTGAAACGCAGCGTTGACGGCGTGACGGTCAATCGCACGGGTGATCGCCTGGAAACGGCCCTGACGCTGAAGGCGGATGTGAACCTGGACAAGGTGATTGAAGGATACACGAAACAACTCGGCAGTGCCGGCTCCATCGCGAACAACAATAACAACTTGCGCCAGATCGGCTTCGCAATGCATGCGTATCATGACGCACACAGTACATTTCCGCCCGCGGCCATCTGCGACAAGAAGGGCCGGCCTCTGTTGAGCTGGCGAGTCGCCATTCTGCCGTACATCGAGCAGGACGCTCTTTACAAGCAATTCCGTCTCGATGAGCCTTGGGACAGCGAGCATAACAAAGCGCTCATCAACAAGATGCCGGCGGCCTACGCCTTGAAAGATCTCAAGCCGAATGGCAAGACGCATTACCGCGTCTTCACCGGACCGACCGCGGTGTTCGATCTGCTGCAATCGAGCACAATTGCGCAGATCGCCGACGGATCGTCAAATACGGTGATGGTCGTCGAATCAGCGGACGCCACCGAGTGGACGAAGCCCGACGACATCGAGTACGACGCGAAGCTGCCGATAGAAAAGCTGCTGCGCTACGTCGACGACAAGACCACCGTGCTGATGTGTGACGGCTCGGTACGCTCGATTAAGAAGGGCTTGGGCGACAAGACCTGGCGGATGCTGATCGAACGCGCCGACGGTAACGTGATCCCGGATTTTTGATCGTTGTCTACTGTAGCATACGCGTCCCGCGTGTCCGCACCAACGCGCACGCGGGACGCGTATGCCACGTTGATGCGAACACGTCCCATCCCCAAGGAGTTTCTCCCATGACTGTCCGATTTCTGACGACGACCCTTGCCGTGCTGCTGCTCGGCACCGCGACGTATGCCCAGCCGAAGCAATCGCTGCCGCCCGACCTGGCGGCCATCCCCGGCAACGCGGTCGGCTTCGTTCACATCCGCGTCGCGGACATCTGGAAGAGCGACGCACTGAAAGAAACGCGCGACACCGTGCTGCTGGCCGGCAAGCAGGCGATCGACGGCTTCGACAAGCGCTTTCTGCCGACGCCCTCAAGCATCGACCGGTTGACAGTGGTCATGCTGCCTCGCGGCGAAGATTTGAGCGAAGAGCCGGTCTTCTTCGCACTGCTGACTCTTAATAAAACGTTTGATCGGGATGAGCTGTTGAAGTCCGCCATGCCGGACGGAGTCGAGACGAAGACGACCAACGGCAGTTACTGGGTGCAGAAGAAACAGAACATCGCGGCCACCTTCATCGACAACAAGTCGTTCGCGTTCGGGCCGACCGACGCGATCAAACTGTTTGTTGATCAACGCTCGGCCGGACCGGGGCCGATGTCCGAACTGCTGAGGTCCGCCGACCTGAGCCGGCACATCACCGTGGGTGGTAACCTGGCGATGATTCCCCAACGCGAACTTCGCGACGTGCCCCCGCCGTTCCTGCCGCTGATGGCCGCGAAGACCGCCCTGCTTTCCCTCGATCTTTCGGAGAACACGAAGTTCGACCTGACGCTGAACTATGCCGACGAAGCGGCCGCACGCAAGGCCATGACGGCCACGCAGGACCTGACAACGATGGGTCGTGACTTCATCAAGAAGAGCAAGCCCGAGATGCTCAAGACCGCCATCGGCGACGGCACCCCTTCCACACTCGACAAGTTGCCCGAGGCGGCCATGGCCGTGGTGGCCCTTGGTGCGATGGAACGTGCCGACATGTTCCTCGCCAACCCGCCCGTGAAGCAGGACGGCCGGGCGTTGAAGATGTCAATGGCCGTGCCGCTGACCAGCTACGCCACGATGGCCCCGATTGCCGTGGGCCTGATGCTGCCCGCGGTGCAGAAGGTGCGTGAGGCGGCGGGGCGGGCGAAGAGCCAGAACAATCTGAAGCAGATCGGACTGGCGGTGCACAACTTCGAATCGGCGAATGGCTACTTCCCGCCGCCGATCGTGTTCGACAAGGCAGGCAAGCCGCTCTACAGCGGGTTCGTGGAACTGCTGCCGTTCATTGAGCAGCAGAACATGTACAACCAGATTAAGCGCGATGAACCTTGGAACAGCGAAGACAACAAGAAAGTCTCGAAGTTCAAGGTCCGGACATTCGCGAGCCGCGATGCGCCCGAACCGGAGAAGATGCTGCGGCATTACCGATTCATCTACGGCAACGGAGCGATGTTCGACGAGAAGGGGAAAGTTACCTTGAATATGGTGAACGACGGACTGTCGAACACCATCATGGCCGTCGAAACCGAAGAAGGCGTTGACTGGATGAAGCCCGATGAAATCCTGTACGACCCGAAGAAGCCGCTGCCCAAGTTCGGCTTCCCCGGCCGCGGGGGCTTCAATGTGCTGATGGGCGACGGATCGGTGCGCTTCATTCCCGCGACGACGCCGGAGGCAACGATTCGGGCGATGATCACGCGGGACGGCGGAGAAGTGGTGCCGTAGCCGGCCAAAACGGGCATCCCGTTGGGATGCCCGCTAAACGGCTGATGTCATATCGTAATCGGCATCGCATCATCACTGTGAGTGAGCACCGATGGCCGAACCGTGGACGTACAAAAAAGCGGGCCTGAATCTTGATACCTATGAAGAGACCATCGCCGGCATCGGCTCGCTGATCCGGCGGACGCACGACCCGATGCACGTGCTGCCGCCGCCGTTCCCGGCCCGCAAGGGCGGCAAGGGCAGCACCGGCTTCGCCAGTCTGTTCGCGCTTGATTACGACCGCTGGCTGTTCTCGAAGAAGTACAAGAAGCCCGTCCTGATCACCTGCACCGACGGTGTCGGCTCGAAGCTCAAAATCGCATCGATGATGAAGAAGTACGACACGGTCGGCATCGACCTGGTCGCCATGTCGGTTAACGACGCCATCTGCACCGGCGGAGAACCGCTGGTGTTTCTCGACTACCTCGCCATGCATGCCGACGACCCGGCCC
>JBBQII010000099.1:0-9182 GCA_038324795.1 Gemmatales bacterium | reverse complement strand
ACGAATCAAGAAGGACGGCTAATGTTGGCGTTCTGTTCTTCATTCGTTTGATTCGGCTTATTCGTGGTTCATGTTCTTCCTGCTCGCGGCTACGCGTTGTTCCCCAGCAATACCCGCAACTCGGTTGCCAGCGATGCCTCCGTGACCGATTGCTCGCTGCGCTCGGCCAGGTTCTTGATCTTCCATTCGCCGCGGGCGAACTCGTCGGGGCCGGCGATCAGGGCCGCCTTGAAGCCGCGTTTCTCGGCATACTGGAACTGGGCGCCCAGCTTCTTCGCATCGGGGTAGACCTCGCAGCCGATGCCCTCAGCCCGCAGCATCCGCGCGACCCGCTGGTAGTCGCCGATGCGTTCCGGGACGAACTGCGTGATCAGCACCGGGGCCGGGGTCGTGGTGCCTTCCAGCAATTTCAGCTGCTCCATGGCCGCCAGCAAGCGGTCGAGTCCCAGTGACGCCCCGACGCCCGGCAGCGCCTGCTTCGTATAGCGACCCGTCAGGTTGTCGTAGCGCCCGCCGGAGCAGATGCTGCCGATCGACGGCAGGTCGCTCAGGAACGTCTCGTATACCGTGCCGGTGTAATAGTCGAGCCCGCGGCAGATCGCCAGGTCCACCTGCAACCGCTCTTCGGGGATGCCCGCCGTCCGGAACGTGTCGCACATCCCTTCGAGGACAGCCACCCCCTGCCGACCAGCGTCACTGTCGGCAAAGCGCTCGCGAAGTTGCTCGAGCACTTCCGCGTTGCTGCCGCGCGTCTCCGCCAGCGCGATCACCTGCAGCGCCTGCTCGGCTGTCACGCCCGCTTCACGCGTCATCTCGTCGCGCACGCCGTCGCGGCCGATCTTGGCCAATTTGTCGAGCGAACGCAACAAGGCCGTCGTTTTGTCCGCAAGTCCCAGGCCGGTCAACAGGCCGTTGAGCACCTGGCGGTTGTTGACATGGATGCGGAACCGCTCGAACCCGAGGGCAATCAGCAGGTCGTGAATCACCAGTGCAATCTCGGTGTCCGCCGCGGGCGACAGCGTGCCGATCGTATCGAAGTCGCACTGCATGAACTCGCGATAGCGCCCGGCCTGCGGGCTCTCGCCGCGCCAGACCGTCCCCAGGTGATAACGCCGGAACGGCATTCCCAGCGTCGTGAAGTGCTGCGAGACAAAGCGGGCCAGCGGCACCGTCAGGTCGAAGCGCAGGGCCACGTCGCGGTCGCCGGCATCCTTGAAGCGGTAAAGCTGCTTGTGGATCTCGGCCCCGTCTTCGACCTTCGCGAGCAGGATCTCCGTCAACTCGATGGCCGGGGTGTCGATCGGCGCGAACCCGTACGAACGGAACGTCTTCCGCGCCGCCTCCATCAGCCGCTCGCGCGGGATCATCAACTCCGGCGGATAGTCGCGAAACCCGCGCAGCGTCCGCGGTTCGATCAGCTTGGACACCTTGTCTCCAATGCGGAATTGGGAATGCGCAATGCGGAATTCAGAAAGCTATCCGGTACTCCGCATTCCGCATTCCACATTCCGCATTTGTTAAGAACGATTGCGGTACCGCGCCGACACGCGGTCCATGAAGCGGCGTTCCTCGTCGGACAGCGATTCCTTGCCGTGGCGGTGGATCTTGTCGAGCAACTCGTCCATCCGCGCCTCGTCGGCCTGCCGCTGCTGCATCTCGGCCTGCAGTTTCCTGTCGCGGCGGGCCTGCAGCCAACGTTTGAGCGGTCCGGCCTGCTTCGGCCTCCGCGGCGGCGGGTCGTCCTTCTCCAGCGACGTGTAGCCCTGCGAGAAGTCGTACCCGAAGACCGATTCGTTCTCGGCCTGTTCCAGCGCGATGTACTGCATCCGGCAGTAGAAGTAGATGAACAGAGACATCATCAGGAGCATCGGTTCGACGCTCCACAGCGATGCCACGAAGAAAAGAATCGCCACCGTGAAGCCCGCATACACGGCGACGATCGTGCCACGCCGGTAGTCGCCCGTCTTGCCCCAGATGATCGCCTGCAGCAACCGCCCGCCGTCGAGCGGGAACGCCGGCAGCAGATTGAAGACGAACAGCATCCAACTCATCCAGAAGATGCGGCCGACCCACAGGGCGAACGTGCTGTAGTGGTGGGTCGATTCGATCACCCCGATCGGAAACGCTTCCTTGGTGCCTTCCTGCTTCGCGAAATACTTGTTCAGATCCTTGACGTAGAAGTAACTGTCAATGCTGCGATACTCGACGACCTGATTGGTCCCCTCGCGGACGAACTGAAGTTCACCCGCCTTGTAGTAGGTCTGCCCGTCCGACCAGTTGTACATCTGCGGACGATAGATATTCTCGAAGTTCAGCGGGTTGATCGGCGGCAACAGCTGCATCGGCAGCAAGAGCAGCACGCACGCCAGGCAGATCAGCACATTGACGAACGGACCGCCCGCCGTGCAGATAAGGTTCGCCCGCGGCGTGTGCGGCACGTCGCAGTAGGCCAGGCCGCCCAACGGCCACATCAGGATCTCTTCCGCGTTGCCCCCCTCGCGCCGGGCGGCGAAGCAGTGGCCAAACTCGTGCAGCAGAATGATGCAGAACAGCGATACGACCCAGATCAGCGTCGTCTCGATCCAGGTGTCAGGCCGTTTCGTCGCCTCACGCAGGATGAAGCCGAGCGTAATGACGATGTACAGAATGTGCAGTCGGACCAGGATGCCGAACGCCCGAAACAGCGGGATCGACCAAGTCAACGGATCACGCATCGAACGCCCCCTTTTGGCCCGTTCGGTTATGGTACCAAAGGGAGGATGCTTTGGAATAGTGGTCAGGGGTTAGGAGTCAGGGGTCAGGGGTCAGGGGTCAGAAGTCAGAAGATGGACCACGAATAAGCCGATCACCACGAATCAAAACCAAATGCGAGGTTCTGCCGGTCGGTTCTTCATTCGTTTGATTCGTCTTATTCGTGGTTCAATTTCTTCTTCATCCTCGACGACGGCTGCGCGTTGATAAGCTGTTCTGTGTGGGATGAGGAACAGAATGGAGAAACCGATGCAGACTCTTGTTCATCAGGGACGGAAGATCAGGGTATTCCTCGATATCAGCACCGGGGCTGACGGGCGCGAGATCCGCCGTGACGTCATCAAGCATCCCGGAGCGGTGGTCATTCTGCCGATCATCGATCGCGAGCCTGTCTGCCTGCTGAAAAACTATCGCTTCGTCATCGGCGAAACGCTGTGGGAAGTCCCGGCCGGGACGCTGGAACCGGGCGAACCGATCGAACGGGCCGCCGAGCGCGAACTGCTCGAGGAGACCGGCTACACGGCCAAGACCTGGCATTACCTCGGCTTCCAATACGCATCGCCGGGCGTGCTGGATGAAAAGCTGCATCTGTTCGTGGCCGAGGAGATGACGGCGGGGCCGCCGCAACCGGAAGCGGACGAGCAGCTTGAACCGGTCACCGTGCCGTGGGACGAAGCCATGAAAATGGCCCTGGACGGCACGATCAAGGACGCCAAGACGATCACCTCGCTCCTGATGTGGGACCGCCGACGCGGAGGCTGATGATGAATCGTCGAGAGTTTCTGGCCGCATCAGCGGCCATGCTGGCGCTCGGGGCCGATGCTCCGGGAATTACCTTCGGCTTCACTCTTTACGGCATGAAAAGTCTGCCGCTCGATGATGCACTGAAGACGTGCGCGTCGATCGGCTACCAGTCGGTCGAACTGGCGCTGATGCCGGGTTATCACAACGACTTCGACCGCGCGAAACTTCGCGACCGTTTGCGCGAACTGAAGCTGACGCTGCCGGCATTGATGGAGAACCTGCCCCTCGACGTCGACGAAGCGAAACTGCCCGCGCAGCATGCGCGACTGAAGGCCGCGTGTGAGATCGGACGTGCCCTTTCGCCCGAAGCGCCTCCGGTCATCGAAACGATCCTCGGCGGCAAGCCGGGTCAATGGGAGATGCTGAAAGAAGCGTTCGTGAAACGACTTGCCGACTGGGCGAAGATCGCCGCGGAAGGCAAGACAGTCATCGCGATCAAGCCGCATCGGATGCAGGCGGTGAACCTGCCCGAACATGCTCTCTGGCTGCTTGAGAAGGTCGGCAGTCCATGGATTCGGCACGCCTTCGACTGGAGCCACTACGAGGGTCGTGATTTGTCCATGGCCGACGTGGTTAAACTACTCGCTCCGGCGACCCGTTTTGTCCATGTAAAGGACACAGTCTTCGACAAGGACAAGGCGACGTTCGTTCTCCCCGGCGAAGGCACGACCGACTACCGGAAGCTGGTGGGATTGCTGAAAGAGGCCGGGTACCGCGGCTGTGTCTGCGTCGAGGTCAGCGGGATGGTGTCCGGCAAGAAAGACTACGATCCGGTGGCCGCGGCCCGGAAGTGCTACACATCACTGGCCCCGGCCTTCCGCTGAGCCGTCGCGGTGATACCCGAAAATGAAAACCAGCCACGGATGAACACAGATCGACACGGATAAGACGTCGAGACGAACGTCGATTGAGTCACCCATCAACGTAGTCTCACGGCTTTATCCGTGTGAATCCGTGTTCATCCGTGGCCGCTTTTGTCTTTCATCGCCGCGACCCCCGGGTTCGGGCACGCTACGCCTTCGCAATCTCCGCGAATACCTTATCCAAAAGCGCCTTCGTCAGCTTGATGCCCTCGGGTTCGGGCAGCTTCTTTCCTTCGTACTCAACGCCGACCCAGCCCTTGTAGCCGGCGGCGTCGACGATCTTCATCATCTTCAGGAAGTCGGTGTTCACTTCCTGCCCGGCATCGTTGAAGTCGTGCGACTTGGCCGAGACGCCCTTGGCGAACGGCATCAGTTCCTGCACGCCCTTGTAGCGGTCGTACACCTGGTCCTTGCCGATGCGGAAGTTGCCGAAGTCGGGCAGCGTGCCGCAGTTCTTCAAGTCGACTTTCTTCATCACCCCGGCCAGCCAGGCCCCGTTTGACGACAGCCCGCCGTGGTTCTCGACGATCACGTTGATGTCGCTCCTGGCGGCATGTTCGGACAGTTTGCGCAGCCCGTCCGCAGCGCGCGCGGCCTGCTCATCCGGCGCGCCGGCCCCGTTCGTCTGCGCATTGACGCGGATCGAATGACAGCCCAGGAACTTGGCCCATTCGATCCAGCGGTAGTGGTTCTCGACGGCCTGCTGGCGCTTCTTGTCGTCCGGGTCGCCCAGGGCGCCTTCGCCGTCGCACATGATCAGCACGCTGGTCACGCCTTCGCCGTCGGCCCGCTTCTTCAGTTCCTTCAGGTAGTCGTCGTCCTTTTTCTTGTCCTTGTAGAACTGGTTGACGTACTCGACGCCCAGAATGCCGTAGTCGGCCTTGGCGATCTTCGCGAAGTCGATCGGGTCGAGCTTCTTGCCGAAGAAGGCATTGTGCAGCGACCACTGCGCCAGCGAAATCTTCCAGGGCGAGTCCTTGCGAAGGGCGGCGATGGCCGGCAGTCCACCGACGGCGAGACCGATACCGGCGGCCGTTGATCGCAGAAATTCACGACGTTGCAACATGCTGATTCTCCGGAGAGTGTTGATTGATGCGGAGATTGTAGCAGCCGATCGCGGTTAGGCCGATGCTTTTCCCTCTCAAGCCTTCGTCACCACGGGCGGCGCATCCTGTCCGACCAGTTGGAAGAACAGTTCTTCGAGATCGCTTTCCCCGTGGCGGGCGCGCAACTCTTCGAGCGTTCCCTGCGTCAGGATCCGGCCTTCGTGCATGATGGCGACCTTATCACACAGCTTTTCGACTTCACGCATGATGTGGGTCGAGAACAGAATCGTCTTCCCCCGGCCGCGCAGAGCCGCGATGTTCTGCAGCACCGACCGCTGCACCAGCACGTCAAGACCGCTAGTCGGTTCATCGAAGATCAGCACTGGCGGGTCGTGGATCAGCGCCCGGGCAATCGAGACTTTCTGCCGCATGCCGGTACTCATTCGAGCACCCAGCACATTGCGGAAGTCGTTCATCTGCAGCGTGTCGAACAACTCATCGAGCCGCACTTTCAGCAACTCGTGCGCGATGCCGTGCAGTCTTCCGTAGTAAGTCACCATCTCGACCGCGGTCATCCGGTCGTAAACGCCGGTGTTGGCGGACAGAAAACCGATATGCTCGCGTACCGACGCACTCTGCGTGGCGATGTCGAACCCGGCAACGCGTGCCGTGCCGGACGTCGGCCGTAACACGGTACAGAGCATGCGCAGCGTAGTGGTCTTGCCCGCGCCGTTGGGGCCCAGCAGGCCGAAGATCTCGCCCGGCCTGGCCGTGAACGAAAGGGCATCAACCGCCGGCGTGGCGCGGCCGTCTGCCTGCTGGAACATCTTGCCGAGTGATTCAACTTCAATCATGCGGATGTTGTATAAGGTGGGCTACTGCCGGTTTTCAGCAGGCCTTCCGCGGCGCGGAATAGCAGGCGGCCGATGCAGCAGCCGGGCGAATGTTCCCAATTGCGTCAGTCCGTCGCCGTAAGTGGTGTAAACGATCTGTTTGCGGATCGATTCGGTCAGGGCGTTGCCGCCGATGGCGACCGGCACCCGCCGTCGATCGGCCTCGCGGAAGAACTCGCCATACTCGCGGACAAACGTCGGCGGGTCGAACAAATGCGAAGCCGACAGCCAGACGAGCCGGGGATTCAGATCGTTCAGCGAGGTCATGAACGCGGACATCGGCGTGTGCGGCCCGAGGTTGATCGCGTCCCAACCGTTGTCGATCAGCACCAGCCGCGCCAACAGCGAAGGCAGTGCCGAATGATCGTTCTCCGGCGCCCCGCCCACGGCCACGGGACGTTCGCAACCGGGTATGACCCGCATCATCGTCGACAGCGCGTACAACGCCGCAAAAACGGCCTGCGTGGCGCGATGCTCGTGAAATACTTCGATCCGGCCTGTTGCCCAGTCGTGCCCGATCTGGAACATCGCCGGGCCGATCACGCGGTCGGCCAGCGTCTCGATCGGATGCCCGCGTTCATACCAGCCGACAATCAGCGATTGCACGTTCTCGGCATCTGCTTCACGTAACGCCACGAGGAGCTGATCCTTGACCGGGTCCGGATCGATTGAATCGCCCGGCACTGCTTCGGGCAGCAGCTTTCCCAGGTCGAGGTCGAGTATTTTGCCTTCGCGGGCAAGGCGGATCACATCGGACATCAGCAGCTTGCGATGCCCGCCCAACGTGCGATGTGCGGGCAGAACGTTCTCGTCCACCCACCGTTTCACCGTGGAAACGCTGACGCCCAGTGCCTTTGCGACCTGCTGGGTGCTCAGGTACCGCGAATCGCCGGCGGGTGTGGATTCAGCGGATTCGAACGACTTCGTCATGCGGCACAGTTCTTGCATGGTTTGATTCGGACACCACCATCTATAAGCGCCGCAGTTCGGACGGGAACAGGTAATTCGCCGGGTCGCGGAAAATAGGGGAATCGTCTCCAATCGTTCTTGACGTCTTCGTGGAACGGGTTAGCTTAATGTGAACGAATTGGACGATTAAAGAATTAAACGATGGTGTTATGCCTAAGAAAATTCAGCGGTCGTTCATAGAGTATCGTTCAAATCGTTCACCAGGAGCTTGTCATGACCGGCACTTCCTCCGATCCGATGCCACGGTTTGTCGCCAATGAATCGTTCACGGATCGCGCCGCACCGAAGACCTACAACCCTGCCGAAGCAGCCGACCCCTATCAGTACGAAGCCACCTACATGCCCGACGAGGTGACCCGCGACACGGCAAAGCGGATGCACTATGCCGCATGGCGTGCTCAAAAGGCCCGAACAAGTTCGGAAACCATGCGATGGAAGAAAGCATACTTCGACTTGCGTGACCGCGTGGTGCTGGGCAACCGCAAGCTGGTCTATCGGGCCGTGCGGCGGCAAATGTCGATGTCGAACAAGGCGGATGATCTGATCGGCGACTGCCACATCGTGCTGATTCAGGCGGTGGCCGCGTTCAACCCGTGGATCGGCATCCGCTTCAGCACCTACGCATTCACCTGCCTGTTGCGCGCATTGGCTCGCAAGGCTCAGAAGGCCGCTGCCGATTGGCTGTCCCGGACGGTTCCACTGGATTCGATGCCTGACGGCGACATCGGCCAGCGGTTCGACCCCGAACTGAGTTCGTCGTCGATGTTCCGGATTGACGAGTACCTGCGCGACGATCATCCGTTGCTGTCGACGCGGGAGAAGATCATCATCAGCCGGCGATTTTCGCCCGTCGAAGGTACGGCCAACCCCACACTGGAACTCGTGGGCAAGGAACTGGGACTGTCCAAGGAACGCGTCCGCCAGGTGCAGGCATCCGCATTGGGGAAATTGCGGAGAGTGCTGATCGATGCGACGGAGCCGCGGTCAAAGGCCTGAACTCGTCCCCAACAGACGCAAGAACGAAGAATTGAACCAGAATAAGCCGGATCAGACGAATGACGAGTGCGATATGCAACTCTTCGTTCGTCTGATTCGGCTTATTCGTGGTTAACTCAGTTGTTCTGTACTAATCCAGCGTGACGTTACGCAGGAAGTTCTCGTACCTCGTCCGAGTAGTGAATTCTTCGGTCTGCCGGGTTTTCAACGTCGCGTGCAGGTCGTCCATCTCCTTTTCCTGGTCGTCGAACTTCTTCAGGTACCGCGTGTAGGCTTCCGAGTCTTTCGGTACTTCACGCAGGTTCTGGCGGATCCTGTTCTGATCGGTCGTGATCGTCTGGACCCCTGTGTTGATGTTCGTGATCTCACGGCGGACATCGTCCCAGGTTGCCTTCATCGTCAGGGCCTCGTTCAGCCGCTGCTTGAGCGCCGGTGACGTCTCGTTCAGCGAGATGAAGAAGCGGATCTGGTCATCGTTGTTGTTCGACAGGGTGATCGTTGCCCCCTGATTGCGTTCTTCAACGACGCTGTAGCTCAGGTCCTTCTTGGATGTCACCGGCACCGAAAAGCGGAACACATTAGCCGCTTCCTCCGCGGGCTTGTTGTCGCCCTTGAACGTAAACCCCTGGCCCTTGCGGTTCGGGTGTTCGATCAGCACCGTACGATCGAAGTCGCTGCGGTTGCTGATGTCGTAGACCTTCTCTTCGCGAATCAGCGTCTCGGTGTAGACGACACCCTTGACCGCCTTCACCTTTGTGATCTTCGACGAATTGTTGCCGTTCTTGACGGCCACTTCGGTGCCGAGATCGATGGCATAGCTGACCAGGCGCTCTTCATTTGGCTGCAAATCCAGAACGCGC
>JBBQII010000098.1:0-9208 GCA_038324795.1 Gemmatales bacterium | reverse complement strand
AGGTCAACCCGCCGAAGGGCGAGCAGGCACCGTCGGGCACGCGACTGGGAGCAGGCATGGCCGAGGCGGTGCGCTGGCAGGATGAACGATTCCCCGGGCAACGCGACGTGCTGTTGCTCAGCGACGGCGACGACCCGGCTGACGACCGCGATACCGAAGTGGCCGCGGCCCTGGAGTTCGTGCGCGATGCACGCGTGCCCGTGCACACCGTCGGGCTCGGCGACCCGACGGAAGGGACGACGCTCACCTACAAACGCTCGGACGGCGAGGAGGAAGTGGTCGGCCCGACGCGATTGCACGAACAGCCATTGAAGGAGATCGCCCGTGCGACCAGAGGGAGTTACCTGCCCGCGCATCGGGTGCAACCCGACCTGGCCAACTGGTTCCGCACGCAGATAGAGCCGACCGGCAGCCGTGAACTGCCCGACGACGCTTTGCCCCAGCCTCGCGATCGGGCCGTGTGGTTTCTGCTCCCGGCAATCGTCTTGTTGTTGGCGGCATGGTGGATCGAAACGTAAGAGGCGGTTGATCGATGCGACGAGCACTTCCATTGCCGAGCCTGATCATGGCCATGTTCGTCATCGCCGCGGCACCACCGGCCGAAGCTGACCTGGTGCGCGACGGCAACGACGCATATGCCTCGGGCGACTTCCAACGGTCACTGGACTTGTACACAAAGGCGCAACGCACCATCACCGACCCCGGACTGACGGCCTTCAACCGTGCGGCGGTGTTTGCAGCGACGGGCGAGCATCGCCAGGCGGAGAATCACCTGCGCATGGCGCTGGCCGACGAAGAGATCACCGACGTCCGGCGAGCGCAGGGGCTTTTCAATCTCGGCAACAGTTTGGTGCGCCAGGCAGGCCCGCGTGATGTCAAGCTCTTGCGAGAAGCGATCCACCACTACGGTCGGGCGATCGCGTTTTCGACCGATACCGCATTCAATCAGCAAGTCCGGCACAATCTGGAAACCGCCAAGCTGCTGTGGAACAAAGCGAGAGCGGCGGTGCCCGCTCCGCCCGCCCCGGGAAGTGAGCAACCTCAGGATGCCGATCAACCAAAGCCGGAACAGAAGAACGATTCGCCGCCCGAGCAGACCGGCAAGAACGACAAGAAGCCGGGCAAGGATGTCCCACTTCCCAAGGACGGTAAGATTGATGATTCGAAGACCGGCAAGGACAAGGACGGCGAACAGGGTGATGCGAAGAAGGCGGACATCAGCCGGGTGCCGGTGATTCCCGATTCTGATCAGGTGGAGAAACAATCGCCCGAGGATACACGACGCGCCCTGGAGTTCGCAGCCGAGCGATTGAAGAACGAACGCCGCCGACAGCGCATGGAACAATCAATCCCGGAGATACCCAGTGGCCGGGATTGGTAACACCATCACCGTATTGGCCATGTTGTTCAGCGTCGCGCAGGACGATGTGCCGCAGCGGCCGGGCATCCCGATCATCGGTCGGCCGACGGCCGGGTTCTACGGCGCGGCCGGGACGGGCGTCACCGTGACGGCGACCGTCGACCCGACGGAGGTGCCGCTCGACGAATGGCTGACGCTGACGCTGACGGTACGCAAGGTGATCGACCCGCGCGACATCGAGAAGCCGACACTGCGAACGCTGGAGGAGTTCAAGACGTTTCAGATCAACGAATCTGCAAGTCTTGATCCGCAGACCGAGAAGCCGGGCGAGCGTGTCTTCATCTACAAACTGCGGCCCGTTTCAATCGAAGTGACGCAGGTTCCTTTAATCGACTTTTACTACTACGATCCGCGTCGCGTCGTCGCGCCTAACCGCCCGCAAGATAAGTTTCCGCGGACGGCGTCGAATGCGGTGACGGTCCGGGTGCTGCCGGCGGCGGTTAGCAATGAGATCGCTCCCGAGTTTTCCAACAAGTTTCAATGTCGTTGGCTGACGCCGTCAGTGCCGTCGTGGTACTTGTTGCTGGGGCCGATCATCGCGATTTCCTGGGTTGTCTGCTGGCGATGTTGGTTCCCGAGCGAGTACCGGCTGCGGGCACTGTTGCGGAATCGGGTGGCCCGGCAAGCGGTGGCGGGGTTTCGGAACGGCGACGAGCCTGAGGCGGTGTTGTCGCGGTATCTCAGCGAGCGATTCAGCATCAATGCTTCCCTCCACGATCAAGCGCCGTTCCGCCAGGCAATGTTCGATGCCGGCATCGGGCCTGACGCTGTCGAAGCAGTGATGAACTTTCTGCAACCAGTGCGGTTTCGCCGCTATTCGGGTCTGAATGACGATCCTCCGTATCGCGAAGAAGGCATCCGCCTGATTGAGCGGTTGGAGGGTGCGGGATGAAGCCGAATACCACCCACGATGTTGCTGTCAACGGCCTGACACAGCCCCGGCAACTTGCCGAAACGATCGCGGAGATACGTGAACTGTTAACGGAACATCCGCATGACGACGGCCTTCGTGAAATTCTGCTGAGAGCCCGCGCTGAAGTGAGCCTGCCACCGTCGGGTGACCTGCATGACGCCTGCGCAGTACCGATCGATGAGGGATTTACCCATCGAATCTGCTCGGCCCAGTTGTACGACAGTGTCGTAGTGATCGTCACGATCATCGGTTGCATGATTATCGCCCGGTCATGGATGACACGCCGTCGCGGTTTGGCAGTCGCGGGAATGGCGACGATTGCCGCGGCAATGGCGGCGTTCGGCGTGCGTCACTACGAAGATCAGTCGGTTGCGAATGCTGTTGAGCCGCCGGTTGCGGTGGTCGGCGGCGCGGGCACTCCACTGCATAGTGGGAACAATTCAACATATCCGCGTGTCTTTAACGAGCCGCTGCCGGCCGGCGTGGAAATGACGGTGTTGCATCAGCGAGGCGACTGGCTGCAGGTGCGACTGCCGGTCGGGCAGATCGGTTGGGTGGAACGCGCAAACGTTGTAATGACTCGTGCGAAGTGAACCCGGCGAGCCCGTTGGGCTCGCCGCTAGACGGTTCGCTACTTCGCAATAGACTCTGTGCTCTTCGTTTCCAATCCGGCGAAGTTCTCGATGCCGACGACATACTTTGACCCGGGCTTGCCTTCCTTGTCGTTGTGGGTCATCGAGCCGGGCTTCGGTTCGGGTTCGTCGCCGTAGTTGGCGATCTGGTAGAAGCCCATCGGATTGCCCTTTGTCTTCGCGCCGCCGACGCTGGCGATCTTCACGCCGTCGCGGTAGATGTGGAATAGCTTGATGCCGCTTTCGGCATCGGGCTGGGCTTGCCATGTAAGGGCCACGCCTTCGGCACCTGCTTTTGCGACAACGTCGGTCGGTGCGACCGGGGGCGTCTTGTCCTCGACGCTGCCGGTCTTCACGAACTCCTGCCACTTCTTAGCGGTCGCTTCATCGGGCAGCCAGTTGGCCTTCGTCGCGTCGCCCTTGTACTTGGCCGCCGGGGCGACGTCGAACGTTTCCGGGTTGCCCAGCCAGGCCTTCTTTGTGTCCATCGGCAACAGCGACCCCTTCGCTTTGGGCAACCGCTGTGCGAGGCACGCATCAAAGAACGGAATCGAAATCTGCCGGGTGTTCCGGCAATCATGCTCCGCCTTCGGATCAATCGCGATGCTCCAGAGTGCCCCCTGCGGCCGAAACTTCGCGAATGCTTCCTGTGAGTTGGTGTGCACCTTCTCGAAGCGGCCGGTCTTCTCGCGTTCGCCGTAGGTGATGAGCATCGGCACCTGCGCGGCCTTGGCCTCGTCGCCGACGACCGCCTGCGAACGCGGGATAGCAGCGATCATGCGCTCGGGATGCCGGAACGTCAGATGCATCGCCCACAACGCGCCGCCTGAATGGCCCCAGACTGCCCATGGGGCATCGGCAATCTCGGGATGCTTGCTCTTTTCTGCCAGCGTCTTCAGGGCGTCCAACAGCGCCCGTTCGGAACCATTCTTCGGATCGAACCAGTCCGAGCACTCCTTCATTGGCTGGAACCAGCTTCCCAGCAACGCGCAGTCGTGCTTCTTCGCCAGCGCCTGCCATTGCAGATCCTCGGCATGGTCGTAGCCGTTGCGTCCGCAACCATGCTGCTTGATGACAATACCGCGGATGAACTTCACGTCATCCGGCACCCAGATCTTGAAGTCGGCCGACTTGTACTTCTCGCCTTCTTTGGGCGGCACGGAGGTTTCATAGATTCCCGCCTGTGCGGGAAGTGCGAGAAGCAGAAGAAACAGAACAGTTCGCATCGGGAGAGTCCTCATGGTTGTTTGCTTTCTTCATCACTATCTTCGCATTCCTCTACGGCTTGCCCAGTTGCTTGTCAGCATAGTCGAGAAACGCTTTCCAATCGTCGCGAGTCATCAGGTGTTTGCCGTCGCGGTAGAAGTAGCCGAGCTTGCTGTCGACGAGTTGGCCGGGTTCAGGGCGGGACTTGGCTTCCAGGCCGCCGGCCCCCAGCAGCTTATACACCGGTTCGGCGGCTTTCAGCACCTCGAACTGACCGTCCGGGTTGGCCCATTGGTCCTCTTTTGCGTTGCTGAACAGCACCGGCCGGGGGGCGCACAGGGCGACCAGACAATTCTGGTCGAACGGCAACCGTGAGGTATCGTCGTTGAACTTCTTGAAGTTGCCGCAGAACCAGTGCGGGAAGCGTTCATTGATCTGCTTGACGCTTTCGCCGACCTTGCCGCGGCTGGGGGCCGTCCCGCCGCACCCGGCCTGATGCGGCATCGCGATGGCGATGCGTTCGTCGAACGCCGCGGCCACCAGGGCCGTTTTCCCCAGACGGGAATGGCCGACCGCGATGATCCGCTTCGGGTCGATTTCCTTCAACGTGGTGAGATAGTCGATGACGCGGTGAAAGCCCCACGCCCACGTCATGATGGTTGCCGTGTCGTCATCGGCATCACCGGACTTGAAGCCCGGGCGAAAAGGGCCGACCTCGGCCGGATTATCCGGATCCAGATCGCCGTTGTAGAACAGGGCAACCGCGTAGCCGCGTTCGACTGCAAGATCGACGTTCCATTTCTCCACTTCGCTGCCACGGTTTTCTTCGGTGGCTTTCCCGTCTTTGGTGCCCTTGAGCCGGGCCGGTACCCAGGACTTCGTGATGGCGACGCGCGGGTCGCTGACGGTCGCCTGGTTCCCGGCAAAGTTGATGCCGACAAACACCGGGGCCGGGCCCTTGCGTTCGTTGGGCACGATCAGCAGCAGGTCCACCGTGCTCTTGCCGATGGTCAAGGCGATGTCACGCAGCGTCGCTTTGCCATCCAGGAACTTCGCATCCTCGAAACGGACCTTTCCGGAAACGGGCACCGATGCGGGCAGTTGGCCATACATGTAGTGCTGAAACAGCTTCAGAAGCTCCGGCCTGCGCTTGTTGACCCAGTCGTCCTTAGTGGTCACTTTGGAACCATCCAGCATCACCAGCGGATCCGGCAGGTCGGCGGTCGCGGGAAGTTTGTCCACCGCGGGGAACTCCGCCGCCGTGGCCCGTCCGGTCAGCAGCAGCAGCCATGCGAACATTGCCAGCACTCGTTGATTCATCGGGAAACTCCATGAGGTACGATGGGGTGGATTATAATCGAAGTCATTCGGCAAATGCGACGAGTTTAGCGTGCATGCCAACGGCATGCACGAAGATCTCGATTGATGAAGTTCGATGTCCGGATTAAGGTGAGACAGTAGACATTTCACCGCGGAGGCGAGCATGGCAGTCGCGACGGCACCGACGTTGTACACGGTCGAGGAGTATTTCGAACTCCCCAGACATGAACTGTACGAACTGGTCGAAGGTCGACTTGAGGAACTGAACGTGAGCAACCTGTCGTCAGCGGTGGCTAACGATCTCGGGGCCTTCCTCACGATGCATGTGCGTGAGAACAAGCTGGGTCGGGTGTTCAACTGCGAGTCCCACTACCGCTGTTTTCCCAAAGCGATGCGAAATGTCCGTAAACCGGACGTCTCGTTCATCCAAAAGGACAGACTTCCGGCGGGTTGGTCGGTGGAGACAATGTTCTCGATCGTACCTGACCTTGCTGTTGAAGTCATTTCGCCTAACGACAAGTATTACGATGTCGACCGGAAGACTCGCGAATACCTTGAGGCCGGCGTAAAGCTCGTTTGGGAGGTGAACCCGTTGGATAGGAAAGTTCTGGTGCATCGTCTGAACGGCAGCGTTAGCAAGCTGTATGAGTCGCATACGCTCAGTGGCGAGGACGTGGTTCCTGGTTTTTCATGTCGTGTGGCCAAACTGTTTCCTGGAGATGCCGTTAAGCCTGTATGAATACGGCGAGCCCGTTGGGCTCGCCGTTAAATGTGAACGCGACAAATTTGATCCCGTCGGGCCCGCCGTCAAACGTCGACGTTACTTCGTCCCGATGCAATACAGGTTGTCGAAGGTGCGGATGTACATGCGCCCGTTGGCGACCGCGGGGCTGGCGTAGACCTGTTCTTTCAGGTCGTTCTTGGCCAGCACTTCGAGGTCCTTCGATGCATTCAGCACGAAGACGGCCCCCTTCTCGTTGATGACGTACAGCTTGCCGTCGATGATTACCGGGGAAGCCGAGACGCTGTCGCCGCCGAGGCGTTCGTTCCAAAGTTCATTGCCGGTCTTCGCGTCCGCACAATAGACGACGTTGACTTTGTCGTCGATCCAGAAGACCAGGCCATCTTTCGCCACCAGCGACGGCACGTACGCGGTCCCCTTCTTCTTCTGCCAGACCATGGCGGTGTTCGTCACGTCGCCTTTGCCGTCGGCCTTCAGGGCGATCATATTGCGGTTGCCGCCGCCGTCGCCGGCGATGGCGAAGATCAGCCCCTGATGGAACACCGGTGAACCGACGGTTCGCAGCCGGTTCTTGTCGAACTTCCAGACGAAGTGCCAGTTCTGTGCCCCGTCTTTCGGGTTGTAGGACGACACGCCGCCGGTGGTGGCGACGATAACTTCCGGCCCGCTGTCCGACTTCTCCAGCAGGAACGGCGTGGCGAACGAAGCGCGTTCCGGATCGCGTTCCTTCTTCCAAAGCAGTTTGCCCGTCTTCGCATCGTGGGCCTGGATGTGGGCCGGACCCTTGGCCATCTGATTGCCCTGATCGTTGTTCAGCACGATCTTGTCGCCAACAACGACGGGCGACATGCCCGAACCGTGTTCATTGACGAACTTGCCGAGATCCTGGTTGTAAAGCAGCTTGCCGTCGTAGTCCCATGCAGTCAGGAACTGGTTGCTGCCGTCCCAGAAGACAGCATAGATTCGTTCGCCATCGGCGGCCGGGGTGTTCGATGCGGGTGAGCTTTTCTGGTGAGTCTTGGCGCCGCCGCCGGGGACCTTCTTCTGCCACAGGATCTTGCCGGTCATCGCATCCAGGCAGACCAGCGACCGTTCCGATTGGTCGACCGAACTGGTCTGAAGGAAAACCTTGCCTTTGGAAACGATGGGCGAGGAATGGCCCTTCCCCGGGATTGCCGTCTTGAACAGGATGTTCTCCGGCTTCCAAGAGTCGGGAATGCCCTTTTCGTCCGAGACGCCGGTGCCGTTGGGTCCGAGGAAGCGAGGCCAGTCGCCGGCAGTCGCGACACTGGACGCGATCAACAGAAGCGAGAGGGATAGAAGACGAACGTTCATGGATGGTTCTCGTCGAGGCATGGTGTGAAACTGTAGGCGGCCGGGCGCGGCCTTTGGCAGGTTTGCGAAAATCTTACCAGAACCGGATCGAAGGATGCACCGAAATCCCGTTCGGATTGCCTACGCGGACTTTGTTTCCGGAAGCAGCTGTTTCTCGATCTTCGGCGGCAGTTCCCATGTCTGGGCCAGTTTCGCGATCGGCTCGCCCCATTGCGGGATGTCCGCCTCTTTGATCCGGCCGAGTTTCTTGTGGGCACCGAGCATCAGCGTCGGCAGTCGTTCGGGGTTCAGACCCATCAACCGGCAGCCGGTCGCATCAACCGCCACGAGATCAACGCCCATGATCAGTGCCCCCATGTGCCGGGCTTTGCCGTTCAGCGGGCCATCGCCTTCCATGCCGGTGATGCCGTCGACGATCGCCAGGTGCGGCGTCTGCGTCAGGGCGATGTCGATGATGCTGTTGGGAATGCCGCGCCAGTGTAACTCGTTCTTGGGCCAGCCGTAGCAGATGCCCGGCAGCGTGCCGAACAAGTTCTTCAGCGACAGCGTCGCCCCGGCCCAGTGATGCATCTTCAACTTCGGAAGCGAAATGAACACGTCGGCCGACGTCACCGTGCGCGTCAGGTACAGGTATTCCAAACCAGTGGTTCGACCCAGGTTCATCACCTTCACCGGCTCATCGTGATTCAGGTCGACGAAGCGTACGCCATGCTCGCGCAGCACTTCACCCAGCCCCGATTCTTCGACAAGGAACTCAACATTGCGCCAATGCCCCGGCCCCTCGGCCACCACAATCTCGCTCGCCCCCTCGGCTTTGCACAGCGCGATGACGGACGAGACAAATCGCGGGTCGGTGTTGATCACCTTATCGCGGTGCCACTCGACCAGGTTCGGCTTCAGCACCACGCGCTTGCCGGCCAAGGGCACATGCGAACGGAACAGTTCATACTGCGTCTTCAGGATGCCGAGCAGATCGGCAGTGTACTCATTGACGGCGGCGATATGTACGCCGGCGCACGGGGGCGGCGTGCGCGTCGCCTCAATGCCGCGAACCAGCAGACCGCGGAACTTGCCCTTCAGGCGGGCAAGGAACCCGGGCCGCATGCTGGTATCTTCGCCCGGTTCGGGCATGTCGGCCGGGGCGGGCGGAATGGCGATCGCATCAGCGTTCTTCAATTTGAAGGGGTTACGCTCCGGCACACCCAGCGCCAGCGCGGAGAGGGCATGCCGGACGACGCTCATCGGTCGGCCGTCGGCCGTGTTGGCGACGTAGCTGCGCGTAATCGCATCGGCAAGCGTGGATGTGTCTTCCCCGTGTGCATCCAGCGCGAGGCGAGCCCAGCCAAGATGTTCCAGGTCGCCGGTCTTCTCGACTGCCGCGCGAAGGTAGCCGCGCGCCGTCTGTACGCGGGGCAGGGTGCCGTGCCCTTGCAGGGCCAGCAGCATCAGGGCCGTCGGTGTGGGGATCGGCTCGGTCATTCGGCCGAGGATCAAGCGGTTGCCGTAGTTGATGCCGCCTTCATCGAATGCGCGATCGATCAGTAGCCGCAGGCCTTCGAGAACGCGGGGTTCGCTCTCTTTGCCCGCGAGCCGCAAGGCCAGGCAGGCCCAAGATGTCGGCTCCACCCAACTGAAGGTAT
>JBBQII010000097.1:0-9225 GCA_038324795.1 Gemmatales bacterium | reverse complement strand
GGTGATCACCGGGTACGGGTCGAATCCCGGCTGCAACGTCGTCCAATCGAGGTCGAGCAGGATCGGCAAATAGGCGAGCGTCGGCAGCCAGAGCGTCATGTAAAAGAGCAGGCAGCCGCCGAACTTCGCCAGCACGACCTGCCAATCGCGGACCGGGGCGGTCATCAGCATTTCGAGTGTGCCGGTCCCGCGTTCCTCAGCGAAGAGGCGCATGGTCAGGAGCGGTGGGATGAACAAGAAGACCAGCCAGAACTTCTCATCGCCCAGCATCGTCTGCATCGGGAACTCGACGCCTCGCGGGCCGCTCTCGGTGAGCAGGTTGAGCGTGAGAAAGAACAGGTGCCCGGTGACGAGCAGAAACACCGCGAGCACGACGTACGCGATCGGCGAAAGAAAGTAGGCCGCGAATTCGCGTTTGATCAGGCTCAGCATCGGCCGCATCTTCGGTTCTCCGCGGGAGGGCAGAATTTACTCGGTGTGACCCGTGATGGTGACGAAGATCTCTTCAAGGCTGCGGTTCTGGTACATGCTGCGAACCGCGGTGAGGGTCCCCTGCACGGCAACGACGCCCTGATGGATCAGGATGACCGAATCGCAGGCCATCTCGACTTCTGGCAGGATGTGTGTGCACAGCAGGATGGTGTGCTGGTCGCCGAGTTCGCGGATCAGTTTGCGCGTCTCGCGGATCTGGGCGGGGTCGAGGCCGACGGTCGGTTCATCCAGGATCAGCACCGGCGGGTTGGCGAGCAAGGCATCGGCCAGGCCGACGCGCTGACGGTAACCCTTCGACAGCGTACCGATCAGTTGCCGGCGGACGTCCTTGAGCCAGCAGCGTTCGAGGACGTAGTCCATCCGCGTTCGGCGGTCGCTGCGGGTCATTCCCTTCAGGCCGCCGCGGAAGCGCAGATATTCTTCGACTCGCATCTCGGTGTATAGCGGGCAGCTTTCGGGCAGGTAGCCGATGCAGCGGCGGGCGGCGATCGGGTCCCAGAAGACGTTGTGCCCGTCGATCTCGGCCGTGCCGGCACTGGCGGTGATGTACCCGGCCAGGATGCGCATGGTCGTTGACTTGCCCGCGCCGTTGGGGCCCAGGAAGCCGACGATCTGCCCGCGATTCACGTCGAACGTGACATTGCGGACAGCGGGGTAATCCCCGTAGTACTTGCTCAGTCCTTCGACATGGATCATGTTCGCGCCCGGGGTGGCGATGAGAGGCGGCCGATGCCGCAGTGTGAAAGATGGGATAGGCCGACACCGCACGGGCGGCAAGTGACACACTTCACAGCGTCAGCAGTGCGCTGCCCCAGGTGAGGCCGCCACCGAAGGCGACAAGCAGTA
Source organism: Gemmatales bacterium (assembly GCA_038324795.1). GTDB lineage: Bacteria > Planctomycetota > Planctomycetia > Gemmatales > Gemmataceae > JAIOQJ01. The sequence continues at coordinate 7,887 of JBBQII010000097.1, read as the reverse complement.
CGGTATCGCCCGATTTCGCCCTGCCTTCACCGATCGCTTCATCGAGTGCGATCGGCACCGATGCGGCCGACGTGTTGCCGTAGCGGTCGAGGTTGATCATCACCCGGTCGGCGGGAAAATCGGTCGACTCGAGCGCGGCATCAATGATTCGCTGGTTCACCTGATGCGGGATCAGCATGTCGATCCGCTTGCCGATGCGTTGCACTTCGATCTGAGCATCTTCAATCAGCTCGATCATCCGGCAGACCGCGAAACGGAAAACTTCCCGGCCGTTCATTTTCAACCAGGGGCTTAACGGTTCACCTGTCATCGAAGGCGGCGTGACCATGCTCGGCACCTTGATCTGGTGCTGGCTTGCTCCATCTGAAAACAGGCGGACCGCGTGAATCCCGCGCTCGGTCTTCTCCATGGCGGAGAGCACGACCGCGCCGGCGCCGTCGCCGAACAGGATGCAGGTGTTGCGGTCAGTCAGGTCCATCGCCTTCGAGAGGACTTCCGTGCCGACGACGAGGACATTCTTCGCGGTTCCGGCACGGATGTACTGGTCGGCCACGGACAACGCATACAGGAAGCCGGTGCATGCGGCCGCGAGATCGAACGCCGGAATCTGGCGACAGCCGAGTGCGTACTGGATGGAACAGGCGTTGGCGGGGGTCATCAGGTCCGGTGTGACCGTGGCACAGATGATCAGGTCGATCTGCTCCGGGGCGATGCGGGCGGAGTGCAGGGCGTTGCGGGCCGCCTCGATGCCAAGACTGGCCGACGTTTCGCCGGGACCCACGAAACGGCGCTCGCGGATGCCGGTACGGGTGCGGATCCACTCGTCGGAGGTTTCGATCGTGCCGACGAATTCCTCGTTCGGGACGACGCGCGACGGTAGACTGCTGCCCGTTCCGCTCAGCACGCTGCGGGTAGTCCGATTCATCCCGTTCACGTGACCGCGTTCGTGGAAAGATGACGCATAATGGGGTGATCTTAGGGGATGCAGGGGTCAGGGGTCAGGGGCAGGGGGCAGAAAAGAATAACCCGTGAAGCCGCGACGCTTCAGTGGTGTACACGTTTCGATCCAGCGGTGCGCCGATTCGTGCACGCAAGGACGTGTACACTACGAATCCGATTGGTCCCGCTCGGCGAGTTTCGCGATTGCCCACTCGGCCGCTTCACGAACGACAGGGTCTTTGTCCACCAGTGCACGGTGAAGCACCGGCAGGGCCGAGGCATCGCCCGTGTTGCCGAGCACAATGGCGGCATTCCGCAACAGGCCGCCGCGGCGGGCACGCAGCAGCGATGTTCCGCGGAAGCGATTCTTGAACTGGGCCTCATTCAATGCCAGCAGCTCCGCGGGATCGATTGCCACCAGATCGGGCATCGTGGGCAGGCCCTGTTTCACCTCATGGCGGTTCCACGGACAGACATCCTGGCAAATGTCACAACCATACAGATGCCCGCCCACGCCTTCACGCAATTCATCGGGGATTGGCCCGTTCAGCTCAATCGTCAGGTAACTGATGCAGCGTCGTGCGTCGAGCCAGCCCGGCGCGGGGAACGCCTGCGTGGGGCAGGCATCCAAACAGGCGGTGCATGTACCGCAATGGCTGCCGGTGTGCACCGGGTCCGGCTTCAACTCGATACTTGTCAGCAGTGCGGCCAGAAACAGGAAGCTGCCCTGGTGCTTGTCGATGAGCATTGTGTTCTTGCCGAACCAGCCGAGCCCGGCCCGGCGGGCGAAATCGCGTTCGAGCAGCGGGGCGGTGTCGGTAACTCCGTGCGCGCTGCACCCGGGCACGAACTCCATCAGCCAGGCCGACATGCGGTTGAGCCGGTCCCATATTTCGCGATGATAGTCCGCCCCCTGCGCGTAGCGGGCGATGCGCGATGAGGCGGCCGCGTCCCCCTGGTACGGCATGCCGACCATCAGCACGCTTTTCACATCGGGGAGAATCGATGCGGGCGTCCGGCGAAGTTCCGGATTGTCGGCCAGATAGTTCATCTGACCCGCATAGCCGCGGGCCAGCCATTCACGCAGGCGCTCGAAGCCGTCAGCCGGCCCGGCAGCCGCGATGCCCGCGAGCGTGAAGCCTTCCGCGAACGCCGCCTGCTTCAGGCGTGCCTCGAGCGGCAAATTGTCGCCCGTGTCTGCCATCTTCCTTTCCCCGTTCCCTGATCGCACTTTCTTTTCTAGGATAGTTTTGGCGAGAACACACCGCCCGGTCGCGGGTAGGGAAGCCCGTCTCGGCGGTACCGAGAGTCCATGGATTGCCGAGCATATGCAAACCACTTTGAATCCGCCCGGCTCACCGATCTCGGATCTCTCGCGCATTGCCCAGGACCTGCAAATCCGGAAAGTGCAAGTCGAGAACGTCGTGCAGTTGCTCGATGAGGGCAACACCGTCCCGTTCATCACGCGCTATCGCAAGGAACGAACCGGCGGTCTCAACGAAGAATTAATCCGCCGGGTGCAGGAGCGAATTGTCCAGTCCCGCCAGTTGGCGGAACGCAAGCAGTCGATCCTCAAAAGCATCGAATCGCAGGGAAAACTGACCGACGCCCTGCGTGAAGCGATCACCGCGGCCGATTCGTCCAAGCGCCTCGAAGACTTGTACCTGCCGTATAAGCCGAAGAAGAAATCGTTGGCGAGCGAGGCGAAAGAAAAAGGCCTGGAGCCGCTGGCGGCCGCGATCTGGACCAACGATTCCGTGGCGGCCAATCTGCCGGAAGTCCTGGCCGGGATGCTGAACCCCGAGAAGGGGCTGAACACGGCCGAAGACGTCATGCTCGGCGTGCAGCACATCCTCGCCGAGCAGGTCGCCGAGGCTGCGGAAGTGCGCGGCCCGGTGCGCCATGTCGTCTGGGACACTGGCGAACTGGTGGTCACCAAGGCCGAAACCGTGACCGAGGAGCAGGGGAAAGACTTCCGCGATTACTTCGCTTTTCGCGAATCGATCCGCTTCATCCCGCCGCACCGCATTCTGGCGGTCAATCGCGGTGAGAAGGAAAACGTCCTCAAGATCAAAATCGAATGGCACAACGAGCGCATCCGCCGCGCTGCCGTGGCTAACCTGCCGCTGGCCGAGCATCCGCATCGCGAGTTCCTGGATAAGGTCGTCGACGACGCGCTGGCCCGCCTGCTGTTGCCGAGTCTCGAACGCGAAGTCCGCCGCGAGTTGACCGAACACGCGCAGGACAGCGCGGTCCACATCTTCGCCCGCAACCTCCGCTCACTGCTGTTGCAGCCGCCGTTGCGCGGCAAGCGGGTGCTGGCGATCGACCCGGGCATGCGCACCGGCTGCAAGCTGGCGGCCCTCGACGAGAATGGCAACCTGCTCGAAGAAACAGTGATCTACCCGCATGCCCCGGCGAACAGGCCGGCCGAAGCGAAGTCGACACTGGAAAAGATGCTTCGCCGGCACCAGTTGTCGATCCTCGCGATCGGCAACGGCACCGCGGGCCGGGAAACGGAAACGCTTGTCTCCGAGCTGATTGCCGACTTGGAATCGGGAAAGACGTGCGTGCTGCCCGACGCCCCGCCGCCCGTGGTCCGTCCGAAGGGCCGACCGCAGAAACTCGAAGCCGATGCCGCTTCGATGGCGGAGAAGTTCCTGGCGGAGATCGAGCCGCTGGCAGCTGCGATCACCCAGCCTGCCGCCTCCGAGCCGCTTGCGGCGTCGCCATCCGTCCCTGCTGAAGCGCCTGCCGAAGTAACGCCGGTCGCGGCGGAACCCGCGCCGATCGCTGCGGAACCTGAGCCAGTCGCGGCGGAACCCGCGCCGATCGCGGCGGAGCCTGAGCCAGTCGCGGCGGAGCCCGCGCCGGTCGCTGCGACGCCCCCCGTTCCAGAAGCACCCCCCGAACCGACGCCGGCGCCCGAGGCGCCGATAGCGCCGCCGCAAGCGGCTCCCGTTCCAGTGGAGCCGTTGCCCGATCTGCCCAAGGACATCGCCTACGTGATCGTGAACGAGGCGGGGGCCAGTGATTATTCCGCGAGCCCCATTGCGCGTGAAGAGTTCCCGAATCACGATGCGACAACACGTGGCACCATCTCCATCGGCCGACGGTTGCAGGACCCGCTCGCTGAACTGGTGAAGATCGACCCGCAGCATGTCGGTGTCGGCCTCTATCAGCATGATGTGCGTGCCAAGCACCTGAAAGAATCGCTGGAAGCGGTCATTGAATCGTGCGTGAACGAAGTGGGCGTCGAGATCAACACCGCCAGCATTCCGTTGCTTCGTCACGTGTCGGGTCTGAACCAGTTGGTGGCCCGCGACCTGATCGAGTATCGCACGAAGAACGGCTCGTTCCGCAATCGCAACCAGTTGAAGGATGTCCCCGGCATCGGCGAAGCGCGCTTCATGCAGGCGGCCGGGTTCATCAAGATTCCCGACAGCGATGAACCTTTCGACGCCACCTGGATCCATCCCGAAAGCTACGAGTTCGCCCGGCAACTGCTCGCGGAGATGGGCTTCGTTCCCGTTGATCTGCGCGACAAGGCGAAAGTCGACGAGATCTCGGAGAAGCTCAAGTCGATCAACATCCCCGAACTTTCCGCACGTTTGAACGTCGGCGAGCCGACACTGCGCGACATCATGGATGTCGTCGCGAAACCGGGCCGGGATCCGCGTGAGGATCGCCCGCCGCCGATCTTCAAGAAGGGCATCCTGAAACTTGAAGATCTGCAGCCCGGCATGGAACTGAAGGGCACCGTCCTGAACGTGGTCCCGTTCGGCGCATTCGTCGATATCGGGTTGAAGGACACCGGGCTGGTGCATATCAGCCAGATGGCGAACCGCTACATCAAGAACCCGTATGAAGTGGTGGCCGTCGGCGATGTCGTCAACGTCTGGGTGATCAAGGTGGAAGGCGACCGCCGCCGGGCATCGCTGACGATGATCCCGCCCGGCTCGGAGCGCAAGCCGCCGGAACGCCGACCGGTGGAGCCACGTCCGCAGCAGGCCGATCGCCCGCCGCGTCCGCCGCAGGGTGGTGACCGTCAGCAGGGCGACCGTCAGCAGCGTCCACCGCAGGGCGGCGATCGCGGCCAGCGACCGCCGCGCCAGGATGGACCGCCTCGCGGCCGCCCGCAGCGACAGGGGGCACCGCAAGCTCCGCCACCGCCGCCGCCCCCGCCGCGCAAACCGGCCAAGCCGAAGCCGTTGCCGAAGCTGTCGAATGAAGCGCTGAAGGGCAAGGCACCGTTGCACACCTTCGGCGAACTGGAAGCGTTCTTCAAAGCGAAGGACCCGGTGCCACCGCCGCCGGCACTGCCGCTCGCGGCGGCGCCGTCCGTCGACGCGCCACCCGCATCTGAAGAGGCGATGCCGCCAGTGGCGGAACAACCGCATACCGATGCCGCCCCGCCTGCGTAGAATAGATCTCGCCTTCCCCGAGAATTGCGTACGAGAGAACGTTGCCGATGCCGCCTCCCGGGCCACCCCGCACACCTGAAGGTTCCCCGCCGACACCACCGCGCAAAGCGAGCCCCGCGTTGGTGTTCGTCGTCATCCTGCTTGCGCTGGTTGTTGTCAGCGTGATGGGACTGTTCCTGTTCAACCCCGGTCATACGCCGATCTCCTACGACAAGTTCCTGGGACTCGTCGAGCGTGGGCAGATCGCCAAGATCACGCTCACCGGCGGGTCGAAGATCACCGGCGAGGTCCGCGAACCGGAAGATAAAGCGGCGAAGGAATTGAAGCTCAACGCCCGCAAATTCTCCGTTGTGCTGCCGCACATCGACAACTTCGACCCCTGGCTGCGCGACATCCGCGACCGCGACTTCAAAGTTAATAAGGAAGCGATCGAAGCCGAGGACAAAGAGACCAAGTTTCTGCCGGTGCAGATCCACACCGAGGAAGACCAGTCGCAGTGGATCAGTTCGATTTTGTATCTCGTGCTGCCGCTGGTGCTGTTCCTGGTGTTGTTCTTCTTCTTCCTGCCGCGCATGCGCGACCCGATGGGCGGAGCCTACAACAGCTTCGTCCGCAGCCCCGCCCGCAAGTACGAACGGGGCAAGGCACGCACTACCTTCGATGACGTGGCCGGAATGGAAAACGCGAAGAAGGAACTGCAGGAAGTCGTCGAGTTCCTCAAGTTCCCCGACAAGTACCAGAAGCTCGGGGCCCAGGTGCCCAAGGGCGTGCTGCTCGTCGGCGCCCCCGGCATGGGCAAGACGCTGCTGGCCCGCGCGGTGGCTGGCGAGGCGGGCGTGCCGTTCTACAGCATCAACGGTTCCGAGTTCATTCAGATGTTCGTGGGGGTCGGGGCAACCCGGGTCCGCGACCTGTTCCGTACGGCCAAGGAGACCGCGCCGTGCCTGATCTTCATCGATGAAATCGATGCCGTGGGCCGGATGCGCGGGGCCGGCGTCGGTGGCGGTTCGGACGAACGCGAGCAGACGCTCAATCAGATCCTCAGCGAGATGGACGGCTTCAACCCGAACGAAACGATCATCGTCATCGCCGCCACCAATCGGCCTGATGTGCTCGACTCCGCCCTGTTGCGGCCAGGCCGGTTCGATCGCCATGTCACCGTCGACCGCCCGAGTTGGCAGAGCCGGCTGGCGATCCTGAAGGTTCACGTCCGCAATAAGCCGCTGGCCGACGACGTCGACCTGGAACGCATTGCCCGGCGGACCATCGGCATGAGCGGGGCCGACCTGCGTAACCTCGCGAACGAGGCGGCCCTGATCGCCACCCGCGAGAACAAGCAGAGCATCGAGAAGCACGATTTCGAGATGGCGTTCGACCGCATCATCATGGGTGCATCCCGCGTCGAACCGCTAACCGAAGCGGAGAAACGCCGAACCGCCTACCACGAAGCCGGGCACGCGCTTTGCGCTATGTATCAGGAACATGCCAATCCGCTGGTGAAAGTGACCATCCTGCCGCGCGGCATGGCCGCGGGCGTGACCTGGTCGCAGCCGGACGAGGACAAGATCTCGCATTCCCGCAGCGAAATGATGGCCGAGCTGGTGATGACGATGGGCGGCCGCGCTGCCGACCGCCTGCTCTACGGCGAGGCCAACTCCGGCGCGAGTGCCGACCTGAAGCATGCGACCCGCCGCGCCCGGCAGATGGTGACGCTGTTCGGCATGAGCGATAAACTCGGCCCGGTTGCCTATCGTGCCGGCGAAGAGCATACGTTCCTGGGCAAGGACATCTACGAGTCACGCGACTTCAGCGACGGCACCGCCCGGATCATTGACGAGGAAGTGCAGAAATTGCTGCGGGAAGCAGACCAGGGGGCCTACGACCTGATCGTCGAACGCCGGGTCGAGTTGGAAAAGCTGGTCGACGCGCTGGTAAAAAACGAAGAGTTGGACCGCGAGGAGGTGGAAAAGCTCTTGGGCATTCCGCCGCGGAAGCCCGTGGAATAGCCACTCGCGGCGTCGCCTTGTCTGACCTTCAAGGCAACGCCGCAAGCGGCGAAGAGTCATCCGTAGCGCCGTTGGTTGCCTTCTTCACCCTCGTCTTCTTCGTCCGTGTCGTCGGGGGTGAACTCGGAGGAACCGAATTCCGGTTCTTCCTCATCTTCGTCTTCGTCTTCGTCTTCGTCTTCGCCCTCCGAGACCAGCAAGCCGTCGGCACCTTCGATCTTCTGGATCAGGTCGCGAGGCGACTTTTCGCTGTAGATCAGTTCCATGACGCCCGGGAAGTACCGGTCCATCGTGGAGAGATTGGCCTGCAGCAGATTGTGGATCATCTTGTTGGTCAGTTCGCCGCCTTCGATGTCGATGCTCGTCTTGTAACGGATTTCACCGTCTTCGAAGTCGAGTTCGAAGTTGCCGATCCGCATGCCGCGGTTGGCGCGGGCGATGAACTCGGCCACGGTCTGCATCTTGTCGGCCGGAGCGTTGACCGGAAGGTACGAATAGAAGATCAGCCAGTCCTTATC
>JBBQII010000096.1:0-9243 GCA_038324795.1 Gemmatales bacterium | reverse complement strand
AACCCGCTAATGCCGATCAACTCGAACCGCAGCTTGCCGCCCGCGCAATAGACATGCCGGTCTCGCATCGTCGTCAGGCCGACGGAGCCGTTCTGCTTTGCGTACTCTTCATTGCCGACACGGACATGCGTCGCTTCGATCAGCCGGATGATTGTCGCCACCACTTTGCGACGCGGCAGCCCATCGAGAGCCAGATCCGCGGCCAACCGTCGCCGCAGGGCCGGCAGCACCTTGCCGAATGCCGCGAGGCGATCGTACTTGGCGGCATCGCGAGTCTCGCGCCAGCGCCCGTGGTAGCGCGACTGCTTACGGCCCTTCACGTCCCGGCCCGTCGCCTGCAGATGCCCATTCTCAGAGGCGCAGATCCAGACATCGGTCCATGCCGGCGGGATCGCCAGGGTCTGGATGCGCTCGCGATCCCGCCCGGTCACGGGCCTGTTGTCGTCACGGCGATAGCGGAAGCGGCCCTTACTGCCCAGCCGGCGGATTCCCGGTTCCTGATCAGTAGTATAACGCAGCCGGGCCTGTCGCAGGATCGACGGCGAGGGAAGTGTCGAAGTGGTCATGGCGAACGTACAGCAATCGGGATGCCGGTCGTGGCCTTCGCCGTGCTCTCAACTTCGATTCTGTTTTTTCGAATTGTCCAATGACGGCGGTCGTCCCTACACTGGACCAATGGTCAAATAACATACCAAATGACAAGATGTTTGAGCGGTCGACAATTGCATACCCGCACGGAAGGGCAACATCGTGTACCGCATACTGGGATTGCTCGCAGCATCGCTCCTCGGGTCGGTCGTCGTGGCTGATGAATGGCCGCAGTGGCGCGGTCCGAAGCGGGACGGCGGCACCACCGAGAAGGTCTCGACCTGGACCGATGCGCCGAAAAAGGCGTGGGAACACCCGGTCGGTCCGGGTTACAGCGTGCCGGCCATTGTCGGCGAGCGTGTCATCGTGCACGACCGCGTTCCGGAGAAGGAACAGGAGCGTCTGACGGCTTACAATCTGACGACCGGCAAGGAACTGTGGCAGGACGTTTACGAACGGCCCGCCTACGGCAGCGTGTTGAACACCGGCCCGCAGGGAACGCCCGCGGTCGCGGGCAATCGGGTCTACTCGTTCGGCATCACCGGTATGCTGTCGTGCCATACGCTCGACACCGGCAGCCGGGTCTGGCAGGTCGATCCGTTCAAGAAACTGGGGGCCTCGCTGCCGCGGTTCGGCGTGACCTGTTCGCCGCTGGTTGTCGGCAACCGTGTTATCGTAGCCGTCGGCGGCAAGGGCAGTGCCGTGGCCGCGTTCGATACGGAGAAGGGCGAACTGCAGTGGCAGGCGCTCGATGAATCCGCGGGAACGGCATCGCCAGTGCTGCTGACGCGCAAGGGCAAGCTGCCCGATGCAGTGTTCATGACATCATTGCGTCTCGTCGGCCTGAACCCGCTCGACGGCAAGATCAACTGGGAACATCCGCTGGTCTTCCAGCCCTCGGGCACCGCGCCGACGCCGCTGGTCGTCGGCAGCGAGATTGTCGCCAGCACGATGACCAACGGTTCGACACTGGTGAAGATCGATGAGAAGGAAAGCAAACAGGCGTGGCAGCAGAAAGAACTGGCCGGGTATTTCTCATCGGGCGTTGCTCACAACGATCGTTTGTATCTGGTGACCAACACGCTTAAACCGATTCCGGCCGCGACAATGCGTTGCGTTGATCGTGCGACCGGCAAGGAAGTCTGGAAGAAGTCGATCGGCTACTTCCATGCCGGCATCATCCGCATGGGCGACGGCAAGTTGCTGGTCCTCAGCGATGACGGCCACCTGCGCCTCATCGAGGATGCGGGCACTGAAGCGAAGGAACTCTGCAAGTTCAAAGCCTGCGGCGGCACCCTGAGCAACCCGGCCTTCGGCCACGGCCATGTGATCGTCCGGGACGACAAGAATGTCACCTGCTACAAACTGAGCGAATGACCTGCCTTAACTGATCCACCGGGAAGGACGCCCTTCCCGGAAGTGGAAGTTCGTTGACGTTGCTGTTTTTACTTCGCCCCCTGTTGTTTCGTGGAGCATTATCCATGCGGTCCCCTAGCGAGCGTCTGCGCGCGGCCTTCACATTGATTGAACTGCTGGTGGTGATCGCGATTATCGCAATTCTGATCGGGCTGCTGCTGCCCGCCGTTCAAAAGGTTCGCGATTCGGCCTCGCGAACCCAGTGCATGAACAACCTGAAGCAGGTCGGTCTCGCGTACCACAATTACGCGGTGTCCAACAACGAATCGCTGCCGCCGGCCGGCAGCAACAGTTTCACGGCCGCGGCGGGTTGGGGCGTGTACCTGCTGCCGTATGTCGAGCAGGACAACATCTACAAGAACTACGTTTTGGAGGAATCCTTCTTTTCCACCACGAATCAGCCGTTGTCGATCCTGCCGATCAAGATCTTCAACTGCCCGGCCGCTCCCAAACGCGATGCCTACACCGCCAACTTCGGCCCCGTCACCTTCAGGGCGTACCCGGCCGACTACACGCCGTTCAGTTCGGTCAACTCCCTCGTCTACAGCCTTCTGGGGATTACCGCGCCCGCCAACCGCAACGGCGTGCTGAGGGTCGGCGTCCCCACTGCCGTCCAGTCGATCACCGATGGACTTTCCAACACGGTTCTCCTCGCGGAGATGGCCGGCAAGATGGACCTGTGGCAGGCGGGTAAGCAGAACGGCAGGATCCCGGGCAACTCCGCCGGCAACGGCGGCTGGGCGGATGCGACGTCGGCCAACTCACAGTTTCGCAGTAGCATCCGGGACGGGACGTTGGCACCCGGGCCATGTGCGGTCAACTGCTCGAACGACTTGGGCGTCTACGGCTTTCACACATCAGGCGCGAACCTGTTGTTCGGCGACGGCGCGGTGCGCTTCATCAACACCGCGGTGAACCTCGAAGCGGTGGCCGCCATGGTCACGGCCAACGGGGGCGAAAATGTCCAGACTCCCTGAACCTCGATCAACGCTGTTCCTGGCCGTCGCTTTGTTCACCGTGCTGACATTGGCCGGCTGTGGCGGCAGCCGCCGTGCCTACCCGGCATCGGGCAAAGTTCTTGACGGCGAGCAGAACCCGGCCGCGGGTGCCACCGTCATCCTGCATCCGCTGGACAACACCGACTCGAACGCGCCCAAGCCGACCGGTGTGGTCAATGAGGCGGGCAATTTCACGCTCAGTACGTATGGCAACAACGACGGTGCCCCGGTGGGCGAGTACGCAATGACCGTGATCTGGGTACCTACCCGGAAGCTGACTTCGGACCCGGAAGGGACCGATCGGCTCGAAGGCCGGTACGACCACCCCGAGCGATCGCCGTTGCCGAAGGTGCGCATCGTCAAGCCGGGCCCGAACGAGTTGCCCGCTGTCGTCGTTCGCTAGCGAGTGGAGTTGTTGATGCTGGCCGAAGCCGTCGCCCCTGTTCATTCACCGCCGTCGGCATCGCAGCGTGTCTACTATGGATGGGTGATGGTCGTCCTTGCCGCGGTGGCAATGACAGCCACGCTGCCCGGGCGCACACATGGGCTGGGCCTGATCGCGGAGCCGTTGATCAACGACCCGGCACTGGGGATCAGCAGGACAGACGTTGCCCGCTTGAACTTCTACGCGATTCTTATCGGCTCGATCTGTTGTCTGCCGATCGGCCGATGGATCGACCGGCGCGGGGTGCGCCTGGTGCTTGCGTTTGTGGCGGGGTCGCTTGGCCTGTCGGTCCTGTTGATGAGCCGAGCCAACGGCATCGCCATGCTGTTCGTCACGCTGACACTCATCCGCGGCCTGGGACAGGGGGCCTTGTCACTCGTCAGCATCGCCATGATCAGCAAGTGGTTCGTGCGTCGGTTGCCGACCGCGATGGCGCTGTTCACCGTTCTGCTGTCGTTCGGCTTCATTGCGTCGATTCTGATCTTTGGTACCATGGTGAAGTCGCTGGGCTGGCGCGATGCCTGGGCAGGCCTGGGTCTGCTGCTGTTCGCCGGCATGATGCCCCTTGGGTTGCTGCTGGCTCGAAATACTCCAGAATCGATCGGGGTCGCCCCCGATCGCGGGGAGAGGGTTCATGAACGATCGGCTGCCCCGGCGCTGTCCCTGCTGCAAGCCCTTCGCTCGCCATCGTTCTGGGCCTTCTCCTTTGCAGGATGTTTTTTCAACCTCGTCTGGTCGGCGATCACGCTGTTCAACGAGTCGCTGCTGGAAAGTCGCGGTCTGGGTCACGACGTCTATCTGGAAGTGATGGCGATGATGGTCTTCACGGGCCTGCCGGCCAATTTCCTCTGCGGCTGGCTGTCGCGCCGTTGGGGTATGCGCCCGTTGCTGGCGTTCGGTATGCTTGCACTGGCGATCAGCCTCGCCTGGTTTCCGATGCTCCAGGGACGGACGAACGCACTGCTCTACGGCGGCCTCCTCGGCGTTGCCGGCGGCATCGTCACCGTGATCTTCTTCTCCTTCTATGGCGACACCTTCGGCCGTGCCCATGTTGGAGCCATTCAGGCGGCCGCACAGACGCTGACGGTTCTGGCGTCCGCCGTCGGCCCGCTGCTGCTGACGCATGCGTTCGACTGGTACGGCGACAACGGGCCCTTCTTTCGCATCGCCGCCCTGTCGGCCCTGCTGCTGGGACTGGCCGTGGCCATCGTTCCATTGCCGAAACAGCCGGAACTTGTTGATGGGAGGCTGACATGATGCGCGCGTTTGTCACCATGCTGTGCATCGCGGCACTTGCCCCCGCAGCCGAGCCCGACCCGCGCGTACTGGCCGCCCGCATCGACAAACATCTCGCAGAACGCATGAAGGCGGATGGCGTTACGCCCGCCGCGCGGGCTGGCGATGCCGAGTTCCTGCGCCGTGTCACGCTCGACATCACCGGGCGTATCCCCGCGCCTCGCGATGTGCATGAATTTCTCGCCGACACTGATCCGCACAAGCGCGAGCGGCTGATCGATGAACTGCTGGAAACGCCGCAGCATGCGGTCCACTTCACGAATGTGTGGCGCGGGCTGCTGCTGCCGGAATTGCTGGGCGGCAACGAAGGCCGGATCTTTCAGCAGGGATTTGAAAGCTGGCTGAACGACCGCATGCGACGCAACGTCGCCTACGACGTCTGGGTGCGCGAACTGCTGGCGGCACCCATCTCTGTCGATGCCGATGCTCCGACACTCGTGCTGCAACGGCCCGAGGCAATGAACGAACTCGGCTACTTCGCGATGAAGGAAGCCAACCCCGCCAATCTGGCCGCCGGGGCAACGCGCGTGTTCCTCGGCATTCAGATCGAGTGTGCCCAGTGCCACGATCACCCGTTCGCCCGCTGGAGTCGCGACCAGTTCTGGAACCAGGCAGCGTTCTTCGCCGGGATCGAGAAACAGGGGGAAGGCACCTTCGCCCCGCTGAGCGAGAAACGCGAACGCCGCTCGATCAAGATCCCGGAGACGGCGAAGACCGTGCAGGCCATGTTCCTCGATGGCACCGCGCCGGCGTGGAACGCACCCGTCAGTCTGCGGGAGTTGCTGGCAAATTGGATGACCCGGCCCGACAACCCGTACTTCGCGCGGACGGCCGTCAACCGCCTGTGGGGTCACTTCTTCGGCATCGGCATCGTCGATCCGGTGGATGACTTCAACGATGACAATAAACCCAGCCACCCGGAACTTCTCGATGAACTGAGCAAAGCGTTCGCCGACGCGAAGTTCGACCAACGTTTCATCATGCGTGCCCTGTGCCGGACAGAGGCATACCAGCGTACCAGTGCAGGGTCGGCCAGCGATCGTCGGCACTTCGCCCGCATGACCGTGAAGGGACTGTCGGCCGAGCAGTTTCACGCGAGCTTCGTGCAGGCGACCGGGTTGGGGAAGAACGATCGCCCGCGCTTCCTGACGCAGTTCGCGGTACAAGGGAAGCTCAGCGATCCGGAAACGTCGATCCTGCAGGCGCTGACGCTGATGAACGGCAAGCTGGCCGATGCCGCAACTTCGATGTCGAAGAGCCCGACCCTGCGGGCAATCGTCGGCATGCCGGGCCTGTCGATTGAAGAGCGGATCGAAGCGATCTACCTGACAACGCTGGCCAGAAAGCCATCGCCCGCGGAATTGACGCGGGTGCGCAAGCATGTCGGCGACGATGCCGAAGGTAAATTGGGCGACGTGATGTGGGCGCTGCTGAACAGTGCGGAGTTTCGGTTGAATCATTGACGGGAGTCGAAACGCATGTTGAACCGCCGAACCTTTCTGTCACTTGCAGGTGCCGCATGGTTGCCTGCGCTCGCACAAGCGGCCACGCCGTCGGTCAAGCGCTGCATCGTGCTGTGGATGAGCGGCGGCCCGACGCAGACCGATACCTTCGACCTGAAGCCCGGTCATGCCAACGGCGGGCTGTTCCGGCCCATCAAGACCACCGTACCTGATCTGATGATCGGCGAACACCTGCCGAAGATGGCCGAGCGGATGAAGCAGGTCGCCGTGGTGCGCTCGATGGCGACCCGCGAAGGCGATCACGGCCGGGCGACGCAGCATATGCACTTGGGCTACCTGCCGCAGGGGGCGATCGAGTTCCCGACGTTCGGCAGCCTGGTGGCGAAAGAACGCGATCGGGCAGAAGCTGATCTGCCGGGGTTCGTCAGCATCTCGGCACGCGGGATCACGCCGGCTGCATTGTCACCGGGGTTCCTGGGGCCGCGATTCGCGCCGCTGATCGTCGGCAGCCAGCCACGCGAAGACGGCGTGTTCAGCGACGACGACAGCGGCCTGACCGTCGAGAACCTGGCGAGGCCCGCTTCAGTGAGCGATGTTCGCGCGAAGGAACGCCTGTCGCTGTTCGACGACCTGCAGCGCGAGTTCCGCGACGCCCACCCCGGCACCGCGACCGCGAGCCACCAGAGCGCCTACGAGCGTGCCCAGCGGCTGATGCGCGACAGCGCCGCCAAGGCGTTCCGACTGAACGACGAACGGGAAGATGTTCGCGATCGCTACGGCCGTAATCGCTTCGGGCAGGGCTGCCTGCTGGCCCGCCGGTTGGTGGAGCGCGACGTGCCGTTCGTTGAAGTCTCGCTGGGCGGCTGGGACACGCATACCGACAACTTCAACCAGGTGAAGAATCTGTGCGGCACGCTCGACGGTGCATGGTCGATGCTGCTCGATGACCTTGACGCCCGCGGCCTGCTGGAATCGACACTCATCGTCTGGCTGGGCGAGTTCGGCCGTACACCGGTGATCAACCCGCGTTCGGGTCGCGACCATTTCCCGAACGCATGGAGCATGGCGCTGGCGGGTGCCGGCATCAAGGGCGGCCAGGCCGTGGGCCGTACGAGCAAGGACGGCATGACCGTGGAAGACCGCCCCGTCAGCATCCCCGATCTGCTGGCGACCATCTGTGTCTCGCTCGGCATCGACCCCGAGAAGCAGAACATGTCGAACGTGAATCGCCCGATACGCATCGTCGACACGGGAGCGAAACCGATTCGCGAGGTGCTGGGATGAAGACATTTTTCGTGATGATGGCGATGGTGATCGTCAACGCAAAAACAAGTTCGGCACTGCCTTCGACCCTTTCAGCGCCGGCGAGATTGCTTCCCCGAGCAGGGCAACCGCGCTTCACCTACATCGCCGCCGTCGTACCCGAAGATGTTGCCAAAGAGTTCAACACCGCCGATCTGGTGATTCCCACGGCGGACGGCAGCTTCAAAGTGCGCATCGAATCAACGAAGAGTTTTCATCACGCCTTCCTCAGGGTCCTGTTCAAGTTTCTGGATCGCGACAACAGCGAGACTCTCGACAGCAAGGAATGCGAGCATCTTTTCCCGCTGATAGCCTCCAGCGGCAGGACAGTCACGCCGAAGTTCTACAAACTGGATGCGAACAAGGACGGCAAAGTAACTGTCGGGGAGTTCGTCGAACAGCTTCGCAAGCAAGGCTGCAACGAGATCATCAACGTGACCGGACCGCCCGATGACAAGGCGCAACTTGCCGATGCGGTGTTGTTCCAGAAGCTCGACCGCAACCGCGATGGCAAACTCGATCGCGCCGAGCTGGAATCGGCTGCGCGTATTCTGAAGTTGTGCGATGAGAACGAGGATGAGTTGCTTGAGCGTGCCGAACTTGTCGGTGGGCCGACCAATGGGAAACAGCCGCGAGCCGCTCGCTGGGAAGCATTTGACAAGCCGGATCTGACGTTGCACTTCACGCCCGAAGGCAGGCTGGTCCCGGCGCTTGGTGTTGGTGAAGGCAAGTACAAGGAAGGCATGATTCACTTCATCTGTGAAGATGATTGCGAGATCAACCGTGAGTTCTACTTCGCCCCCTTCAATCAGGCGCTGGGTGAAAAACCATCGCTGCCGATTTCATCGTTCGCGGATGATACCCTGCTGGTGTTTGTCGCACCGATCGCGGAGTTCGCGGACCGCAACGGCGATGGCAAGCTGACGTTGACGGAACTGGAAGGTGCGATTGATTTGCTTGAAACCGGCTGGCACTCTCAAATTGCCTTTACACTGCACGATCAGGGCCGGCCGCTGTTTTCGATGCTCGACGCTGACAGCAATGGCAAACTTGATCTTCGTGAACTGAACCGGGCCGCGAAGGTTCTGTTGAAGGATGATGCGAAGCAGATTGCGGCCGCGAATCTGCCACGGTCGATCAACCTTGTTGTCAACAAAGGGATGCCGACGTCGTCATTCGGGCCGGTGCAAATCTCGGAGAAGCAACCGGCCAGGGCGACGCCGCAAGCGGCTCGTACCGGCCCCGACTGGTTCCAGGCACTCGATCGCAATCGCGACAACCTGGTATCCCCTCGCGAGTTCCCCGGGACGCCCGATGCGTTTCGCAAGCTTGATCGTGATGGCGATGGGGTCATTTCCATAGAAGAAGCAACAACGCGCCACTGACAGTCATGATGCGATCATCGTAGCGTAGACGTCCACGTGTGCGATTCGGGCAACACGCATCAGTCACACCCGTAACGAACATCGTAGTGCACGCGTCTCGCGTGCATGCAACGTCGCCGCACACGCACACGCGAGACGCGTATGCCACGATGGGTTTCGCTTCCGCACATTCAATGTCGGAATGAGGGAATCCGTGTACACGTGAACGTGCACACTACGCCGCCCGGTTGCCGCTCGGATCGATGGGCACCACCCGGCGGTACCTCACCGACGGAACGGCCGTACCCGGCCACGCTGGCCGATCTGGTCGGCTATCTGGAAATGCATCCGGGACGGGACAGCAGCAGTTG
>JBBQII010000095.1:0-9244 GCA_038324795.1 Gemmatales bacterium | reverse complement strand
TCAACGGGATCGTCTTGCCATCGAGCGGATAAAGGGCGGGCTAGTGTTCAAACGTTTCAATATGGCTGGGTCCGCCATACATGAACAGGAAGATGCACGCCTTTGCCTTGCCAGCAAAATGCGGGTTCTTCGCAGCCATCGGGTTGATGAAAGTGCTCTCGGCGTTGGCCTTCGACGTGAAGAAGCCGTCACGGTCGAGCAGCGACGTCAGCCCCAGCGCCCCGAACCCGCAGCCGGTCTCCCAGAGGAACTCACGACGGGTGCGGCGGCAGAATTGACCTCTGATTTGCATCGGGTGAACAACCTAAATTGGAAGGAATCAGAAACAGGTGTCATTGATCACAGAATCAATTCGCCCGATAATCTGGTGTTCTGATGTTTGAACTCTGGTGGTCAATCCAAGTACACGAACTCATTCGCATTCAGCATCAGCAGCGCATATCTTCGCAGCGCTTCGCCGTCATTAAGTTTGTGCTTCTCCTTCATCGTCTGAATGAATTGTACATCCATGCTCACTTCCGCGTCACTCGCTTTGCGTGATGTCGTCAGGCGGATTGTCTCGCGTACCTGGGCCGACAGATCGCCCGCCTTTGTCAGCCGCTCAGCCATCGCGCTGGCCATCTCGTTACTGAATTCGCCATTGAGCATACCGAGCGCCTGCGTAGGCACGGTCGTTGTGTAACGCACCGGGCAAGTTGAATCAGTGTCGGCCTGATCGAACTGCACGAGCACTGGCACCTGCAACGAGCGCTTCAGATGGATGTAAACGCTGCGCCGTGCGGCCTCATCCGGCGGTGATCCAGGCCAGCCTTCGCCGGGTCGGGATTGCCCGGCCAGCACTTCTTTTGGGATCTTAGGGTAGATACTCGGGCCGTGCATCTTCGTGTTCAGTTTACCGCTGACTGCCAGCATCGAATCGCGCACTTCCTCGGCACCCAAACGGCGCATGTTGAATCGCCAGAACAGGCTGTTGCCCGGGTCGGCCGCGAGGGCGGATGCATCGGCGGTGGACGCCATCCGGTAGGCGTTCGACATCATGATGAGTTTGTGCATCTTCTTGAACGACCAGCCCTGAGCGACAAACTCACAGGCGAGCCAATCGAGCAGTTCTGGGTGCGTCGGCTTCTCGCCAAACTTGCCGAAGTCGTTGGGGGTGGGAACGATGCCCCGGCCGAAGTGGTACTGCCAGACGCGGTTGGCGATCACACGCGGGGTCGTCGGGTTCTCAGACGACGCAATCCAGTTAGCAAGGATAGTCCGTCGGCCGCTGGACTTGGCCCCCTTGTCCGCCGCGAGGATGCGCGGTTCGGGAAAGCCCAACACGCTCGGGAATGCGGGCTGCACCTCTTTGCCCGGCAGATTCGGGTTGCCCCGGCCGAGTACGTTTGTCACTGGCGGCACTGCCAGGCAGTGATTGATTGAAAGCGCCAGATCCTGCCCGACGGGCGGGAGTCGTCGCAAGTCATCAAACTGCTTGCGCAGTCGGCCGTACTCGATCTTGTCAACAGCGTTCAGGAATTGCGGCACTTTCTTCAGGATGGCCGGGCGTTCCACGCCCTCCGATGCCCGCTGATCTTCAGCTGGCATCTGCTTGATCGCGGACTCTTCATACCCGGCCATCTTCTTGCCAAGTTCGGCAACTTCGATGTCGCGCTTGCGCAGTTGTTCCTCGTAGACTTTGCGACGTCCGGGTGGCGTAATGTCGGACAAGCTGGTCACACTGCGCGGATCGCGGCTGTTGCTGTACCTCGGCACGTCCCGAAAGAACGCCACCATCTTGTAGTAATCGGCATGCGAGATCGGGTCGATCTTGTGATCATGGCAGCGAGCGCAGTTCATCGTCATCCCCAGGAACACCTGTGACGTGGTCGCCACCCAATCATCAAGTTCGTCATAGCGCGCAAGCTTCGGGTCGGCGGGTTCATCGTCCCACAGACCCAGTCGATAGAAACCGGTCGCGGTCATGCAGTCCGGGTCTTCACGATCAATTTCATCGCCGGCCAGCTGTTCCTTGATGAAGCGGTCAAACGGCTTATCCGCATTGAAGGCGCGGATGACATAGTCGCGGTAGCGCCAGACGTATGGCTTCGGGCCGTCGCGTTCATAGCCGTTGGTTTCCGCGTATCGCACCAGATCGAGCCAATGCCGGCCCCACTTCTCGCCGTAATGCGGTGAAGCAAGCAATCGATCGATCAACTCATCTAGTGCTTTGTCGGGATTTCCGGCATACGCCTTCTCGAACTGCTCAACTTCGGCGGGAGTCGGCGGCAGGCCGGTCAGGTCGTAACTGGCGCGGCGCAGCAACGCGATCGGGCTGGCGGGCTTTGCAGGCTTCAAGCCCTTCGCTTCCAACCCCGCAAGGATGAAGGCATCGATCGGCGAACTGCCCCATGCCTTGTCGGCGACAACCGGAAGCATGGCGCGCGTCGGCGGCTGGTAGGCCCAGTATTTCTTTGCCTCATCCGTGACGAGGCCACCCTTCGGTCCGGCGGCGACACCCGAGGAAACGGAAGTCATCAGTATGGCGGAAGCGATCATCCGAAAGTTCATGGAAGCGGTACCTTCCTGACAGTTTAACGAGGGAAGTTCGGCATCGGGCTGGTGAAACCGGGGGCGATCGCACTGGTAAGACTTTGGATGATGCCGGCCACGGCTCCCAGCGTTTTGCTGCCCTTGGCCTGCACGATCCGGCATTCGGCAAACGACGGCGGCAACGCACGCTGGCGGGTTTCTTTCACCAGTCGCTCGAAAAAGTTCGGGTCGACTGCGAACTGCCGGCCGTGTACAAACAGCGTGGACGGATTAAACAAGTTGATCAACGCTGCCAGGCCTATGGCGAGAAATCGCAGGTTGTCGGCAATCTCGTCGGCGATGTCGATCTGACCTGCCTCGACCATGTCGATGATAAGCTGAATGTTGAGTCGCCGACCGAATTTTCTCGATACTCGGCGGGCCAGTGCCGAGTCGCTGGCAACTGTCTCAAGGCAGCCGCGATTGCCGCAACCGCACGGCAGTCCTTGGTCAACCAAGGTGATATGACCAATCTCACCGGCCAGGCCGTTATGGCCGATCAGGAGATTGCCGCCGCTCATGACGCCCAACCCGACACCGGTGCCGACTTCCAGCATGGCGAAATCATCAAGGCCTTGCGCCAGGCCTAATTGCCGTTCCGCGAGGCACAGGGCGTGGCATTCTTGCAGCATCACGCAATCGATGCCGAGGCGCGCTTGCAGATCGACTGCGGGCGATTGTCCGTTCGTCACCGGCACATTGGGAGAAAGAACGCTCAACTGCCGACGGTAATCGACCAGCCCGGGCATGCTCAGGCCGATGCCCAGTACCGTCCAGCCGTTGCCGACCGTCAAATCTTCGACCGCGGCGACGAGGTGATCAATCAGAATTTCGTATTGGTCAGGCGTGGCAATCTGAATGTCACGGCCCGCAAGCAACTTACCATCCAGTCCCGCCGTGACGATCTGACACATTTCGGCATCGACAACAATGCCGAGAACGCAGGTCGTCTCGCAGGCCAGACGCAGCTTCTTGGCGGGCCGACCGCGGGCATTGTCTGCCCGATCATTCTCCTCAACCAGACCGGTGCGCATCAGCGAAGCCGCGGCTTTAGATACCGTCGGTGCGCTCAGACCAGTCTGCCGTACAACTTCAGCGCGCGACAGCGGGCCCAACTGCTGCAATACGCGCAGCACCTGGCGCTCGTTGATGCGCCCCAGAAGGCTCGGCCGAACTTGCGTGAGCATGCTCATGTAAGAAGCATAAGGCGGCCAAATTATTTTGTAAAGGCTCTTTAGTAAAGTTTCTTGTTGCTGCGATTCCGCTTCGGCCAGTACCATACTCGAAACAATCGGGGAGGGGCGGCGATGGTGTTCGCAAAACCGCACGAAATGGGCATTGATCCGGTTCGGCTGCAGGCGGCATATGACCTGGCGAAATCATGGACACAGAGCGATGCGATCCCCGCGATCGGAATTGCGTTGGGCCGCAAGGGCAAGCTGCTTGAACCGTACCTCGTCGGCCGGCAGAAGCCCGTGAAGAACTCCCCTGCCCTGCGGCCCGATGCTTTATTCCTGATTGCCTCGATCACGAAGCCGCTCACGGTGGGCGCGGCCATGGTGCTTGTCGAACGCGGCAAGCTGGCGCTGGGCGACCGCGTCAGCCAGCATGTGCCCGCGTTCACGGGTGACGGGCGTGACGATATCCGCATTCTGCACGTGATGACGCACACAAGCGGCTTGCCGGACATGGTGAAGGACAATGAAGAACTCCGTAAACAGCACAAGCCGCTGCCGGCGTTCATTGAGGCGATATGCCGTGAACCGCTGTTGTTCCTCGCAGGTACCAAGGTCAACTACCAGAGCACCGGATCAGCCCTGCTGGCGGAGATTGTGCATCAGGTCTCAGGCCGCAAGCTGCCGGAGTTTCTGAAGAAGGAACTTTTTGAACCGCTGGGAATGAACGACACGTCCCTCGGTTGGGACTCGGCGAAGAAGGATCGCATCGCGGCCATCCGCGTACCGCCCGAGATGGAAGGAAAGAACTGGAACTGGAACAGCCCCTACTGGCTTGGTTTCGGTGCGCCATGGGGCGGGCTGATCACCTCGCTGACCGATCTATCTCGATATTTACAGATGATGTGGAACGGCGGCAAGCTCGGCGAAACACATCTGTTTTCATCGGCGACAGTGCAGGCAATGACCACGAATCAGTTGGAATGCCAGCCGCGCGTGCCGGAAGAAGATCGCCGCTGCAAGCCGTGGGGTCTCGGCTGGCGATTGAACTGGCCGGGGCACCCGGCCAGTTTCGGCGACCTTCTTAGCAGGCATGCGTTCGGCCATGCCGGGGCGACCGGCACGGTCTGCTGGGTCGACCCCGCCGTGGATGGCTACTGTGCCCTGTTCACGACGCAGCCGGATGATCCCGAAAAACGCATGCTGACACGGCTGAGCAACATGGTGCGAAGCAGCTTCCTGCCGTAGCCTGGCGGCTCAGTCTCCCTTCACGATTGGCGCGACGTCGCCGGAGCAGACGATCAGCTTGATCTTCGGGGGCTTGATGCTTTTCGTTTGCATTCTGCAATCGTTCAGTGCATCGACGTGAGCGGTGACGCTGTTCGCCCCGTTGCCGTGGCAGTAACCGATCCCGAAAGCGTTGTCGGTGGCGACGGCCAGCACGATCCAGCCGGCTTTTACCCAGCCGACGATTCTGGCATCGGCCGCCTTGCAGTGTCCGAGTGCTGCCCGCTCGGCCGCGGCCCGCGAGCCATAGTCGTAAGCGTAGCCGTACTTGCCCGTCGTGGGCGAGTAGGCGACAGCCGCATAACGGCTGAAGTCAATGCTGATATCGGCTCGTGCCCGGGTCGCCGAACTCGCGTTGCCGGCGATGAGAAGAAAGGCGGCGACAAGCAATTTCGGAAGGCGGGTCATGGCGGTGGCTCCGTTGAAGGGGGAGATGTCTGAAACATCACACGTTCCTTCAAGCGGCACGACCGCGAATCAGCGGGCATCAATCTCGCAAATTTGGCTAGTCTTTCCACACCGCAACGCCGTTGCCGCGCATCGCCTGGTTGGCGAGGTGTGCTGCGGCCGCGCTGCCGACGCCCGCTTCGGCCGGGGCACTCGGCTTCTTTCCGGTGCGCATCGCGCTCACCCAGTCCGTCAGGTGCAGCAGTTCGCCGTCGGGCTCATCGTAGAAGTCCGCCCCGCGCCGCGTGGGGTTCTTGCCGGGAATGAACTCTTCCTGCTCGCCCTTCTTGTTCCACTCGGGGTAGATGACATAGCCGCCGCGGTCCGCCTGCAGCGTCGCTTCAGAACCCATGAATTCGATCATTGCGCCGTTGCGGGCGTTCGAAAAGGTACCTTCGAAGTACATTTGCAACTGATCGGGGTAGGAAAGGATCGTCTGCACGGAGTCGGGCGTCTGCCACACGTCCTTGCTGTTGACTTCCTCGCCCAGGCTGACGGCCTTCAGGGGATGATCGACGCCTAAGACCCAATGGGCGACGTCGATCCAGTGCACCATCAGGTCGGTGAAGATGCCGCCACCGAAGTCCCAGAACCAGCGCCAGTTGCGGAAGCGGTATTCGTCGAACTCCTGCTTGGGGGCGCTGCCCAGGAACATCGTCCAGTCAACCGCCTTCGAGTCAACACCCAGCGGGAAACGCTTCACGCGGTTCGTGTTTCGGTTCCAGGTCATGTGCACCTTTACTACCTTGCCGATGCGGCCCGCCTTAATCAGTTCCTTCGCCTTAATCAGGTGCGGCATGCTGCGCTGCTGCATGCCGACCTGCACGATGCGCTTGTGATTGTTCTGCGCGTCGATCACCGCCCTGCCCTCGCTCAGGTCGTGTGTCAACGGTTTCTCGACATAGACATGCTTGCCCGCTTCGCACGCGGCTACGGTCAACGGTACATGCCAGTGGTCGGGCGAACCGATCAGCACGGCATCTACATCCTTAAGCGCGAGCGTTTCGCGGAAGTTCTTCGACGCGAGCGCCTTCGGGTCGGCGAGCTTCTTTGCTTCATCAAGGGCAACGGCCCAGACATCGCACAGCGCCCCAATGCGGACTTTCTCAACCTTCGCCAGCGATTTCATCAGATGCCGACAGCGTCCGCCGGTACCGATGCACGCAATGTTAATGGTCTCATTGGCCGCGTATGCAGTGGCGACCGACCCCGCGATGACGGAGGAAGCAGCGGTCGAAGCGGAGAGAATGAAGGAGCGGCGGTTCATGACGTGGTTTCCCCAACCGAATGATGAATTTGCAGGGTATGCGACTCATGCACCCCGGACGAGGTTCATGCAGATGCGATTTTGATGCAATCGATAGAGTCTACCGCAAAGGTGCACGATTCATCAAACCGCATTCAGGCATTCGGAAGAAAAAGTGGGCGAATCGCAAATCGGGCAGTCAATGAATGTTGAAGCAGACGCAACCGAGCGTAGGGGGCGATTGTAGTTGAGGTGCATAGCGCTGAACTCCCGCGAGGAAGGGGTACCTCACGGGAGTTCAGAATTGCGGACGCTTTGATGGGCAGGCGAAGGGGCGGCGAGTTAGTTACGGCGTTCTTTCCGATAGAACTGAGGAACGTTCGTCTCGTAGAAGCGAGCTTCGAGGTACTCAAGTGCGAGCGCGAAATTGAGGATCGCGATGTCGTTTTCAGCGGACGGATTCGTAGAGTACGTGACCGCCGGGCCGCCGTTCAGGTCTTCGACGAACGATGCGATCGCGAATCCCACGTCGTCGGGCGTGAACGGTTGCTCGAAACTCCGGTCGGTCTCGTTGTTGAAGCGACCGCCCGTGATCGGGTCGCCAACCGCGTCGTTAAGCCAGCCGGCATGACGGCCTTCGATCAGGGCGATCGTGGCGGTGTCAGCCAGTATTCCGCGATCGAAGATGAACGGTGCAGCGCCCACATAGGCCCCGCAGCCAGTGTTCTCGAGTGCTTGCGAGACGAAGACGAACTGCCGCACGGTTCGTTGTTCGAGGTTTTTGAAAGTCGGTTCAGGCCTGGCGTTGGCACCCAGCGCTTTCACCAGAAAATCGACATGGTCCTGCTCGTGAGTGCGGACCGAACGGAAATCGTTTCCGAAACGGGTGAAATCATCCACGCCATCGTCGGCCGCACGCGCGGCGGAGCCACCTAGAAGGGCCGCGGCCGGCAATGCCACAGCTGCGGCGGCAGACGAGCGCAGAAACGCTCTACGGCCAGACGCGCCCGGTTCCTCGCCGGGACTGAGGAGCTGTCGCAGGCGAATGGCCCAACTCGGTCGGGGTGGTGCCTTGTCCGTGGTGTCGTTCATGCCGTACTCCGTGGTGTATAGGGAAGGTTGTCGAACATGTTCGTTCAACTGGACACAAACGATGCAACTCAGATGCCAGCATGATTTCTACAGTCAATCCCGGCGGTGCTTATCAAAATATTGTTGCTTCGGAAGGTGAACTGACCTTCGACGTAGTGATTGTGCCCGGGGCCGGTGCAAGAAACCACTGACGCCCAGCAGTCGCAGACTTGGAAACGAACTGCCTGCCGGTGTTTCGCAACGGCCCGTCTTTAGGATAGACGCATTCGTCGAAATGAGGCGAGTTGAGCAATGCGCCCGCATGCCGACGAATCCGGCTGCGACGTTAACCCGTCCTTTTTAGTGTGACAAAGTACTGGCGCACGCCACGAAACTTGCCTCATCGAAGGGGAGATCGGAGCTGAAGACCCTTCCCCTAGGCGACAAACATCCCATCAACATCGGCAACTTCCCACGCGATCGCATGATCGTCGCCCGGCACGAAGATAGAAAAGGGGCGAGACCTGCTGCATAGTCTTATGCTGGTCCATCATGTCGAGAATTGATGTCCCGAACCAAATCTTTCCCGTCAACGGGTCGACGCCGAGGGCCTGGCCCATTCGGTCCGTCACACCGAGTGTTTTCTGGTACTCTGCCCAGAAGCGGTCGGCACGCTCGGTATAGTCCGGTTTCCACGCGGGTTCAGTCATTGTGGTCTCCGTTGCGATGCTGCAGAACAGTTTATCCCACCGCACGTATACTAACGCAGAGCTTTGATCTGCCAGGAGGGGTTCCCATGCGTCGGTTAATGTTCGTTGTGATCGTCGGAGGTTTGTTGAGGTCGATTGCTGGAAGCGCGGCCGAGATTCAGTACCCGTCAGCGATGAAGGGCGACCAGGTCGACACCTACCACGGCACGAAAGTGGCCGACCCGTATCGTTGGCTTGAAGACGATGTCCGCAAGTCGGTCGAGGTGAAGGCCTGGGTCGAGGCGGAAAACAAGATCACGAACGCCTATCTCGAAGCCATCCCCGAGCGAGCGGGTATCCAGAAACGGCTCACGGAGCTGTGGAACTACGAAAAGTTCACGGCTCCCGTCAAATTGGCCGGCATGTACTTCTTCCGCAAGAACGATGGCTTGCAAAACCAGGCCGTGCTGTACGTGATGGACAAGCTTGATGGCGAACCGCGCGTACTGATCGACCCGAGTGCGTGGACAAAGGACGGCACGATGGCCCTTCAAGGCACGGCCGTCAGCCCGAATGCGCGCTACATGGCCTATGCTGTGGCCGAGGCCGGGTCGGATTGGGAGACCTGGAAAGTACTCGACGTTGCCACGGGTAAGCCACTGGCGGACGAATTGAAGTGGGTGAAGTTCAGCGGAGCGACTTGGACAGGCGACAGTCGCGGGTTCTTCTACAGCCGTTACCCCGAGCCGAAGAAGGAT
>JBBQII010000094.1:0-9288 GCA_038324795.1 Gemmatales bacterium | reverse complement strand
GGACGGCTGGTGCCCGTGCCGACTTCCCCACCCGACCCCTTTCCCCTGATTCCGCAACGCTTTTGTAGAAAGCCTCATGCCTGTCCACAAGGTTTGATCGCCGCACGCGCGCATGCTGCAGCGGCTGCTCGCCTTTGCTGTTCCTCCGCCGTCGCGATCCGCCGGCAACAATCACTTCCCCGACGACGCGCGGCGTGATGCCAAAGAGTGCGCCCGCGCCCGCGTCGCTACCTGTGCAGCACGCGCACGCCGCCGGCATCGACGCATTGGGTCCGCGTCGATGCGCCCCCCGACGGGTCCGACACCGTGAAGGCATCGACGAGTTGCATGACCTGACGCCGGCTAGCGAACTGGGAACCGACTTTACGAAGTGGCCCACCGTGAAGCACTTCCCCGCCTGGCGAGCCGGGTTGCGTAAGCACCCGGCGCCCCAAGCTGGTGCCTTACGGCGAGGCCTACATGAAGCGTGAAGAAGAGGCCTACGCCGGCGGAGTGCGTGCCCGGCAAGAACGTCAACTGCTGCGACGTGCGAAAGAATTAGGCTTCCGGATCACACCTATCGAGCCATCCAACCCCGGCGAGGAAGTGCCCGCCGCGTTGATCGCGTGAGTCAAGCCATCGCCCAGCAAGAAAGGACGTAACGAACCGAGAATGAATCAACGATGACCGTACGTCTCCACTCGAGACGACGAAGCCCATGCGCGCGAAGGGGAAAACAATCGCCCGTTCAGTCGACTTCTCTCAGCATCCCCGCCAGAGGAAGTTCCTGATTCAAGGTGAGCCGCCTCGGGGCGGCGCGACGGCTACCCGTGGCCCTCGCGGCAACGGGCCAGGCCTAATTCTACCGCGTCGGGTCGTATCGTTCCTGCCCCCGGAATAGCAGTCCGAAGCCGTTCAGCTCGGCCGCGCTCGCTCGGCCGACTACGCCCACCGCTGGCGTCCCGTCGCCGCCGACCTTTTGGAGTGGCTTGTCGCCGACCCATCCCACCCACTCGCTCTCGTAGGCGTCTGCCGGGTCCAGAGTGCCGTCTGCCTTGATCCGCATAAACGTCAGCGCCATCCCGTCGAAGTTCGCCCCGGACTTGCACGCAAGCCCCCCGACCGCGTACCCCGGCTTCGCTTTGATGACTGTCAACCGTTGCCGAGAAGTGCCGCGAAAAACGCCGGGCCGCTCCGCCTCGCCTACCCGGTAGATCGGGCGGACGGCTTTGATAACATCCTTGCCGAAGAATTGGCCAAGGGCGAGCTCCAGACCGACCAGGACCCCGCCTCCTGGGGCCATATCCTTGAACGCCGGATGGCCGCCGCCGGCAATAATCACCGGCTTCGCCTCCATCGGGGCCACTCCTGGCGGGGCGGTGCCGACCGGTTTCTCCGCATCCGCATCGGGAGCCTCCTGCCCATTGAACACCATCCCGAGGGCAGTCGTTTTGGGACCGACGATCTTCCCGACGATGCCGACCGTCGGGGCTCCACCTCCGACTGTGCGGATCACCGGAATCGGCCCGTCCCAGCCGGCCCAGCCGCTCTCGTAGATATCGGCCGGGTCGAGCGTGCCATCGGGTTTGACCCGCATGTAGGTGAACGAGAATCCGTGGCACCACCACTCGGCCTTGCCGGCCATGCCGCCCACTGCGTACCCGGGCTTTGCCTTCAGCGTCACTGCCCCGGTCAAGTCGTCCCCGAATTGCCGGCCTCGTTCCTCCTTGCCCCCGACCCGGTAGATCGGGCGGACCGCTCGCACGATGTCGGTTGAGCCAAACTTCTCAAACCGCGCCTCCACCCCGATCAGTACCGCCCCGGGCGAACCGATCGTC
Organism: Gemmatales bacterium; assembly: GCA_038324795.1. GTDB lineage: Bacteria > Planctomycetota > Planctomycetia > Gemmatales > Gemmataceae > JAIOQJ01. The sequence goes on along the minus strand of JBBQII010000094.1, from coordinate 7,471 downwards.
TTAAACATCGGGTCGCCGATCGACCCAAAGATGAACGGCTCCTTGCCGAACGGTATCATCGTCGGCGACAGCGGGTCAGGCGGCCGGGCGGCGGGTGGGGCGACTGGGGCGACTGGTTGAGCCCGCCGGGGCTGTGCCGGCTGCTCCTGTGCTGCGGCAGGCGCTCGGGCTTGGTCCTCCTTCCGGCCTCCGCGGCCGGCGAGTATGACAACTGCCACGATCAGGAGGCCAGCGCCGCCAGCGATCGCGAACCAACCCCAAACCGGCATGCCGCTCGGCTTCGGCCGAGAGCGCTTGGCCCGCACCCGGCGCGGCCGGTCGTTGTCATGCTCGTCATCCGCGTCGACAACTTCGGCACTCGATCGCCGCCGCAAATCGTTTTGCCTGCGTTCGGGCGCGCCCCGCTCTTGCACCTCTTCCTCCGGGTACTCGATCATCGCCAAGTCGCGTTAGTCTCCGTCAATGAGGACTTTGAGGTAGATATAATCTCGGACCAACCGGCCCTCAGGCAGCATCCGGCGCATCACGTTCGGGGTGGAGAAGTAGACCTCCTTCCCACTCGTAATCCGGTCCGGAATCCGAAGCGCGTTTTGACCGACTGTAATCTGCTGCGTGAGCGCTTTGCCGATGGTCTGTTCGTCCGCATCCCCGTTGCGGCGGGGTCTGAAGCCATCCAGCCGCTCACAAATCTCGGCCAGTTCGGCGAGATGCCGTTCGGAGGCGTCGTCGTCCATCGTGAACACGACGAACGCCCCCGAGAAGGTCGAGGAGTCCTCCGCGTCGTAGAGGCAGGGGTGCGCGAACAGAACGCGCGCGACGACCGTTTGCCCGTCTTGCATCAGGCGCGCCTGTTTGCGGCTGAACTGCCAGACGAACAGCGCGAGGAGTGCTAGTAAGGCCACCGGCAAGCCGACACAGACCAGGCCCCAGATCACGATGAATCCCCTTCAGTTTGGTTCGTGAGGTTACACCCGTTCCACCACACCTACCAAGTAAGCGTGCCCGCAACTCATGCCTGTCAGATCGTCCCAGATCAATACCAACTCGTGTGAATCCAACCGCACGAGCGTGTCGCTACTGCCGCGCTGACTGCAGCCGTCGCGGCGCTGCAACTCAACACCCGGAGAAGCCGTCTGCATTCGCCTGTAATGCCGAAAGTACAAGCGCACGGCTGCGGACGTGAGCGAGTGACTGACCAAAATTGAGACGAGCGCCGCCGTCCCCTGCAGCATTTGGTTAGGCCGCTGCCTCCGCTGGCTCTTGGTTACCGTGCAACTGCCAATGCCACATGGCCATCACGAACTGGCTGAGGCGGTAGATCTCCGGGAACCACTCCAATAATTCGGCATTCGGTGCCTGACTGACGACCGGATTGGACTTACCCGCTTCGGCCCGATCGACACCCCGGTACGCGACCGATTGGTTCTCCTCCATGAACACCAGCCACTCGTCCCGCCATCCAAGTTCACGAATGGAGTACAGGCGGTTGTACTCCCGGTTGATCCGGTGTCGCCCCGTGACCGCATAATGGTCGAACAATGCTCGGGGCACCGAAAGCCGACGTCAGCGGAGAGCGTTGGCGACGGCGTCATCGCCAAGCCCATCTGCCTCCGTGTGCGGCGTACCGAGCAACTCGGCGAATCGCCGACGGTAATATCCTTTGAACACGCGACCGCCTCCGCGGCCTAACACCTGCGTTCACTTGCTGTGCCGGCCGCGGCGACTGTGAATCGCGCGAAGCCGAACTACCTGCTCGGCAAGTGCAACGCTCTTGTTCGGCGGCGATTCCATAAACGGCACAAGCCGACCGCGACGCTGCCCTGTCATTTACCCTCCGGCCATTCCCAGTCGTCCAGGCGGCCGATGAAATCGTTGAACGGACTTCCTTCATATCCGTCCTCGAAAGGCGACACCTGAAATTGCTCGAGCGCTTTGAGCGTCTCAAACACGCCAGTCACGACTTGCGATGCCAGCATATTTGCAAGGATCTCGCGATCTGCTGCGGAAATTCGGGAAAGCATAACGTTGATTTCGTGTTGATCAGAGAGATCGTCGGCAGTTGCATTCTGATTCCAAACGCCATCCCGGGCGCGTAGCGCGAATCTGTCCTTGGCCGTTGTGGCACATATCGACCAATTCGTCGATCACGTCTCGGTACGTCTTCGACTTCTTTGGAATCGCCATCGAAGTGCCCTTGGCGACGTTGCCGAACAATGATTACCCCGCTTCACCGGCGGTGTACCGGCGGAAACGTTGGCGGCGAGTGTTGGTTTACGCACGTCGCTTTGCAGCAAAGCGTAGCATGTTCGCCGCGTTGCTTCAAGTGCCGCGTTCGCTGCGGGCTAAAGGGGTGGCCGTCTCCGGTACTTATGCCGTACGCCGCCACGAGTGAGATGAGTCATCGCCGCCGGTTTACCGGCGGGTTTGCACGACCGCCGGCGAGCCGGCGGCTAAACGACGCGTGCCCCAAAGGTACGGGGAGTCGTTGACTTCATCAGATCTGCGAGTAGGCCGTCGGGGTCAGGATCTTGTTGGTGATCTTCGAGACGATTTCCTTGTCAACGTACTCCGGCATTGCTTTCAGTTTCAGCCACTCCGGGTCGACGCGGAACTTGTCCCAGGCGGCCTTGCGCGCGTCCTCGGTCGGGAACACCAGCATGTAGGTCAGGTTCGGCATGGCGGCCCCGGCGATCGCCTCGGCGAAGAACAGCGGCTCCAGGCCCGTCTTTTTGAAGATCGCCAGTTCGCCCTTGTTGAACATCTCGATCTTCTTCAAGTTTGCCCGCTCGTTGTGGCTTTCATAGATGCGCAGATTCAACAAGCGAGGCTTCGATGGATCAGTCGCTGCGATCTTCGGCATGCCTTCGATAGCGGCGAGGATCGAGCTTTCCACACGCACATAGGCAGGGTCGTCGGCGAGAATGGCCAGGTAGTCGGCTGCGTCTTTCCGGTACTGATCGTCGGCGGCAAGGCGGGTCGACAGCGTCGCCAGCGAATCACCCGAAGGATGCACGATGAGCACGTGCAGCTTCGGGGCATCGGCGTTCTCGGTGTCGACGAACACGCCGACGGGACCGATGCCGTATCGCTTCAGCGCGGGCAGCAGGGCCTTGCTCAGCCATGCATCCATGATCGGCTGCTTGCCGGGCTTCAGGGTGTAGACGCGGTATTCGTAGATCTCGCGCATGGCCGGCTTCCCTTCCGCGACCGCGGCTTGGCCGACCACGGCCGTGCAGATTCCCGCGACCGATGCCTGAACGAACGTGCGACGCTCCATGGAAGTTCTCCCCCGGGTGATGATGAAGTTCGAGTATAGCGAATCGGTACTTGCCCGCGGCAAGGCGACCGGCTTAAAATGATCTCATCCTTGCCGTTGCTTCTCCACGAGTCTTTTCGATGAAATCGATTGCCACCCTCTCGGTCCTGGTGATGGCGTCCGCGTTGCCCGCGGCCGAGGTCAGCTTCTACAAGGACGTTCGCCCGCTGTTCCAGCAGCATTGCCAGGGCTGCCATCAGCCGGCCAAGGCCGGCGGCGGCTACAACATGACGCTCTACCGCGACCTGCTGAAGAAGGGCGATCGCGCCAAGCTTGGCATCGTTCCCGGCAAGCCGACGGCCAGCTTCCTGATCGAGTTGATCACACCGAAGGACGGCAAGGCCGAGATGCCGCGCAGCAAGGAACCGCTGACCGAACCGCAGGTCAAACTGATCACCGAGTGGGTCGCACAGGGGGCGAAGGACGATACGCCGGCGTCGGCCAAAGCCCCGCTGGTGGATGAACAGCATCCGCCGGTTTACCGGGCTTCACCGGTCATCACGGGCGTGGCTTACTCGCCCGACGGCCAGTACCTTGCGGTGTCGGGCTACCACGAAGTGCTGCTGCACAAGGCCGATGGCAGCGGCTTGATCGCCCGGCTCGTCGGCCTGTCGGAGCGGGTGCAATCGCTGGCGTTTTCGCCCGACAGCAAGCTGCTCGCTGTGGCCGGCGGCGACCCGGGCCGTTTCGGCGAGATCCAGATCTGGGACGTTGAGAAACGCAAACTTCGGCTGTCGGTCCCGGCCACGTTCGATACGGTCTACGGCGTCTCGTGGTCACCGGACAGCAAGATCATCGGCTTCGGCGGGGCCGACAACACCGTACGGGCCATCGAAGCCGCGACCGGCAAGCAGGTCGTCTTTCAGGGGGCTCATTCGGACTGGGTGATGGGCACATCGTTTTCGCTTGATGGAGCTCACCTCGTTTCGATCAGCCGTGATCGATCGGTGAAACTGACTGAAGTCGCCACCAATCGATTCATCGACAACGTCACCAGCATCACGCCCGGGGCACTGAAGGGCGGTCTTCTGGCGGTGGAAGTGCGGCCCAACGGCTGGGCGGAGCTGCTGCGGTCCGTGGCGCTGGTAGGCACCTCCGCCAACACGCACCCGATTGCCGAGGTGTACAAGATCCAGGCCTACACTGCCCCGCGGAAGAACCTGCGGCCGCGCGATCTGCCGGACGTGGCTACCAAGCTGTACGACGAAATTCTTGTGGCCGGGGCCGACGGGCAACCGCGCCTTTACAAGATGCACCGCGAACTGAAACGCGTGATCGGCGATGACTCCAACAAGCTGCGTGAGTACGAGAAGCTGCCGGGGCGGGTCTACACGATGGCGTTCAACAGGTCCGGCAGCCTGTTTGCCGCGGGCAGCAGCCTGGACGGCACCGGCGAAGTGCGAATCTACCAGACCGACAATGCGAAGAAGCTCTCGACCTTTGAGAACCTGAAAACGCCTGTGTATGCCCTCAGCTTTTCACCCGATGGCGGCACTGTCGCCAGCGCCGGCTTCGACGGCATGGTTCGCCTGCACGATCCGTTGACCGGCAAGCTGCTGAGGGAATTTGTGCCGGTGCCGATGGTGAAGTGAGCGTCTCACGACCCTGCGCCCCTGGGGGAGACGCCCGCCAAATGGTGAGACTGACTTCCAAACGGTGAGAATCATCACACATCCGTCTTCAGCAATCCGTGCAGCAGCGTCTCGATGGCGAGCGTTGGAATGTCGCCCTCTTTTAACTCCGCGAAGGGCAGCAGTGCCGAACCCAGGAAGAACCGCAGGAAGTCAGCACTGCTTTGCCGTGAGTCGATGTCGCGGCGGATGACGCCTGATTGCTGGCCTTCGATGATGATGGGCTGCAGGCGGTCAATCGCATCTTCCAGAAGTTCACCCAGAATCACAGCCTCTTCGTCTTCCACTTCCTCGGCCAGGCCGGACACGATGATGCGTGCCGTGGCCGGGTCGTCGCGCCGGGAAGCGCTGAACCGTTCAGTGAAGCCCAGAAGCCGATTGACAACGTCGACGGGCGTATGCTCGACCGCGTCTTCTTTCGGGAACAGAGTGTCGAGCCAGCCGATGCCGATGGCGCGAAGCAGGTCGGTCTTGTCGGGGAACATGCGAACGAGCGTGGCGCGGGAGATGCCCGCTTTTTCGGCCACCTGATCGATGCTGACGGACGCGTAGCCGAAGTCGGCAAAGAGATGCCGGGCGCAATCGACGTAATGCAGGCGCTTTTCGCCGCGGCCGGCACGGGGCTTGGCAGACGGGCGTTTTCCATCACCGGCCGTCGGCATCGGCACGTCTCGATTGCGAGTGGATGACCGCGGGGCGATGCCGACAGGCACCGCCCCGGACCGCTGTTGTAGCGACGGGGGGGGCACCCGGCGATGGAACTTACGCGAGCATTTCGCTCAACGGGCCATGCTGGTCGAAGTCCTTCAGGCCCGGGTCGGCCATGCCGAAGGTGTCGCGCTTGTCCCCGGCGAGGTTCAGCAGCGTCGTGTACATGTTGGCGATGGTGCGATTGCCCTTTTGGCCGTAGCCGGGGTAATCGATGTAGCGACCGGTCTTCAGCTTGCCGCCCATGTTGCCGATCACAACCATCGGCCATTCCCAGCAGCGGCTGCGGTGGCTTTCCGCCCCGTCGCTGAGGTAGACGATGACGGTGTTATCCAGCATCGTACCGTTGCCTTCCTTCACCGCGTCGAGCTTCTTGCACAGCCCGGCGATCAGGTCGAAGTGGTAACGGCGGATGATGTTGTACAAGTCCGACCAGGTCTTCCCCTGGTAGCTGCCGCCGTGGCCGATCGAATGCTTGTCGATGTTCAGGCCGAGGCCCTTGAACGTAATGTCGAAGTCGCCGACGCCGGCCGCCGAGGACAGCGTCAGCACGTTTGTCAGCCCGCAGATCAGCGACGCGGCACCGATGTCGAACTGGGCGTCGAGCCGATCGGTCTCGACGGCACTCTTGTACTTGTCGTTGGTAACCGGGCCCTTTTCGCGCAGGGTATGCTTGATGTCGTTCAGCTTGCTCTGGCGATCGCGCAGGGTTTCAAACGATTCCAGATAAGTGCCGAACTGCTCGCGTTCCGGGCCCGCCAGATTCGCTTCCGCCTGCTTGATCTCGTCCTTCAGGAAGTCGAGGACGTTGTTTTTGGCGGCGAAGTCCTGCCGGGCCGCTCCGTCGGCGACACTGCCGAACAATGTGGCATACGCCGCATCGGGCTTGCACATCGTCGGCAGCCCCTTGTTGGGGCCCCATGCGGAGATGTTGTAGATGATGTTGTTTTCGAGCCGCTTCGAGATGCCCAGGCCGATGTGCGGGAAGATACCGCCCAGATGCCTGGCCAGTGCGCCGTCGATGGTTTCCGCCTCGATCAACTTGCCTTCACCGCCGTTGCTCCGGCCGGCCCCGAACGCGCCCAGCGCCTGGAAGTTGTTCGAGTGGCCGCCGCCGCAGATCCGGCCCGACAGGCCGTTGACGATCGTCAGCTTATCCTTCCATGCCTTGATCGGTTCGAGCGAGAACGGCAGGTCCTTGTCGGCCAGGGCGATGTCGATGAATTCCGCCGGTCCGTTCAACGGGCGCTGTTCGCGCGGTTTGCGCGTGGCACCGCCGGGTGCCATCTGCTCGGGCCGAACGCCGTTGCTTTCAACGACGAAGACAAAACGCTTCGCCAGTGTGGCAACGCCGGATGCCTCGGCCTGAAGACGGGCCAGCATCGGTGCCAGAAACGTGGCCCCGGCCGACAGGCCGAGCGATTTGAGAGCATGACGACGATCGAGTAACATCGGACTTCTCCAAGTAACGGAGGGTAGGTTGCTTGAGTCTTGGCGGGTCGTATACTTCGAGGCTTCCGTCTTGGCAGGAACACGATACAGGAACGATTCGCTGGTCAACAGGGCGGCCATGAGCGCCTTCATGCTGCCGCCGCTCTCGCGAAGCCGATCTTGACCAGTTTGCCGTCTTCGATCTTGTGATTGGTCTGCACCGTGACAATCGCCATGGCGTTCTGCAGCAACTGCGCAGTCACCGGTTCGTCGATCTTCGGGGCACCCATATCTTTGAAGGTGGACTTTCCTTCGGGGGAGAACGGCTGGCCGATGCCCGTCTTGCCTTTGGCCAGGTCGCCGAGCAAGCCGGTGTAAATCTCGG
>JBBQII010000093.1:0-9313 GCA_038324795.1 Gemmatales bacterium | reverse complement strand
GCGATACTAACATCAGGTTGCACATAGAGGGAGCCACCCATGCCGAAGAAAATTGACTGGATGTACAACCGCAAAGCCTGTGCGACGTGTACGAAGGCGCGCGGCCACCTGGAGACGGTTGGCTGCGGTGTCACCACCTGGGAAGATGCGACCAAGGTGAAGTACGACGAAAAGGGCGCTCTGGGCGTGCTCAAGGGGGCTGACAAACTGATCGCCATGCGCGGTGCGAATGTCGTCGAGTTCAACCTGAAGAAGGACCGCCCCGATGACGAAACGCTGCTGAAGTACCTGATGGGTCCGACTGGCAATCTGCGCGCTCCGACGGCCCGCGTCGGCAAAACCATCGTCGTCGGCTTCAATCCGGAGAAGTACGACGAGTTGTTCGCCTGATGTGCGGCGTCCCGTTGGGACGCCCGCTAAACTTGATATGTTTTCTGAATGTCGACACCCTCCTCCGAACGCCAGCGCCAGATCTTCGTGCTGTTCCTGCTCGCGCTGGTCACCGCGGGCAAGGTGATCCAGCCGTGCCTTGATTGGGATACCTGGTGGCACCTGCGCGTCGGGCAATACATCGTGCAGAACAACACGTTTCCCACGTCGGACCCGTTCTCGCAGATCGGTCAGCAGGAGCATGTGCCCTGGGTGGCCTACAGTTGGCTGTATGAACTGCTGCTGTACGGCAGCTTTCAGGCGGCCGGGGCCAGCGGCGTGCTTGCGCTGCGATACCTGCTGGTGATGCTCTCGTGGGGCGGAATCGCCTGGTTCCTGCTGCGGCATACCCCGAGCGGTTGGCTGGCACTGGGGTTGCTCGCGCTCATCTCGATCTCGCTGCGGCCGTTCTCGCCCGAGAGGCCCTGGCACTTCACTATCCTCTTCACGACGCTGACACTGCACGCGGTCATCGAGACACGCAACGGGGCACCGTGGAGACGCTACTGGTGGCTGGCGATCTGCTATGTGCTGTGGGCGAACATCCACATCCAGTTCGTGATGGGCTTCGCCATCCTCGGCCTCGGCTGGCTGGCGACACTCGGCGAGCGCCGCTTCGCCGATGCCTGGCAGGTGTTCCGGCTCGGCGCGATCTGCTCGCTGGCGACGCTGGTCACGCCCTTTCACTACCGCCTCTACATTGTCATCTGGGAATACGCATCGCAGACGCAGGCACTGCAACTGGTGATGGAACTGCATCCGCCCAACTGGACAGCGTGGTACAACTGGCCGATGATCGCGCTGGGCGTCACCGCCATTGTCTGTGTCATCAAACGGCGATTCCCGCTGTGGGACGTGCTGCTGCTCGCCTGCGGGCTGTTCTTCGCGCTGCGGATGCAGCGCGATCTCTGGTTCGGCGTGCTCACGGCGAGTGCGGTGATCATCAACCGGCGTGGCGACGCCGGCGAATGGCGGATCGGACTGAAGCCGCTTGCCGGCGTCGCCCTGGCTGCCATCGCGCTCGTTTCATTCGCCTGGGAAGCCGGCCTGTCGCAGGGCAAAACCGTCACCATCGCCCATGCGGAAACGTACCCGGTCCGCGCTGTTGAGATCATCCGCGAGCGCAAGCTGCCCGGACCGATGTTCAACAACTTTGATTGGGGCGGCTACCTGATCTGGGAACTGCCCGAGTATCCCGTCAGCATCGACGGCCGAACCAATCTCTACGGCGAGGCCCGGCTTGTGCGCTCGATCGACACCTGGAGCGGCGACTCCGGCTGGGAGAAGAACCCTGAAATGAATGCGGCCGGGTTCGTGATCGCGCCGAAGCCCACCGACTGGGTCGAGTTCGGCAAGCTGCTCGATGAACATCCCGAAGACTGGCGCGACCGCCGGGCAAACCGCACCGCGAAGGACCTGGGCGAACTGCTGCGCCGCCATCCCGGCTGGCGCATCGAGTACGAGGATGACACTGCCATCATCTTCGTCCCGGTCACGGGGCGGTGACCTTGAGCGGTGAATCGTAGATGGTCGTCTGGCCGCCTTCGAGATCGTCAACCTTCAACCGTAATGTGAAATTGCCCGGCCTGTTCAGGTAGAACATGCTGTTGAAGCTGACCTGCGTTGCCTTGGCGACATCTTCCGGGGAGTTCAGTTCCGCCTTGATCACCTTCGGCTTGTCGCCCACAGGCTGGCCGCGTTCATCGAGCAGAATCAGGGTCAGCGTCGTCTGTACCTTCTTCTTGCTGGTGTCGAAGCCGACGACCCGCAACTTCAGGTGAACCGATTCACCGATCTGGCCGCCCGCCGGGGCGGGGATCTTCCCCTCCGGGTCGCGCCAGAAACGCACACCCAACACCTGGAACTTGGCGGGGACGCAGGTCATTTCACGGTCTACATTCGCCGTGGTTCCGTTCAGGCGATCGTTCACACTGATGCGCAGCGTGTACTTGCCGGGCGGTGCCTTCTCGGCCGCGTTAACGACTGCATAGCCCGGGAACGACTTATCGCCCAGCGACAGTTGCCGGCGGACCGGGTACTTGTGCTCGAAGACCGTTTTGCCGTCGGCCGAGAGCATCTTCACCTGAACATCAACATCGCACTTGTCGTCGGCATCGATCATTGCGCCGTTCACGCGGAAGCGGAAGAAGATCTCGTCGAGGGGGCAGAACTCCAGCGACTTGCGTTCCGGCCCGAACACACCGTGGGCAGCTTCCAGTTGGGCGATTTCGACGCCCGACGCAGCCGAGCTGATGAGTAGAAGGCCGACGACGCCGACGAGGGTGCGATTCATCCATGAACTCCTGAGGTGAGACTACTGGCAATCCGTTCGCCAGAGGGTAACGGAACGGCAGTAGTCGATTCAAGTGGAGTCGGAACAAACTGAAGTTTTCGTGCCTAATGAATGCCGATGAGAACCTGAAGCCATGCGAACGACGAAATGCGCTTGCTTCCTCGCGCGATGTTCGTTTGAATAGTGTGACCCCACCTGCCCGCCTGCCGACGCCCTGCCTTCATGCTGGAACCTGCCATGCAACTGATCCGATCGCTAATGGCCGTGGCCTGCTGCTTTCCGTTGGCCGTTCACGCCGCCGAGCCGAAGGGTGTGCCGGCCGTGGTGCGCATCATCGATGGCGAGGTGGCCGAGAAGCTGAAGGCCGACGGGCTGAAAGCCGCTGACCCCAGCGACGACGCGGAGTTCATGCGCCGCGCATACCTCGATATCACCGGCCGGGTGCCGACCGCCAAGCAGGCGGCCGTGTTCCTGTCGAGTACGGAACCCGACCGTCGGCTGAAGCTGATCGACGAACTGCTCGCCAGTCCGAACTACGGCGAACAGTTTGGCCGAGTCTGGCGCGACTGGATCGCCCCGCCGGAACTGCCCTCGGAAGGCAACGGCGGCAATCAGCCGATCAAGGCGACGCAGGAGTTGGGCAAGTGGTTTGCCGAGCGATTCAATAAGGGCGATGGCTGGGACGAGATTGTCCGCAAGGTTTTGACCGTTGAAGGGACGCTGAAGGACAACCCGCAGGCGATCGCTTATTCATTGATCGGCGACGACCAGGGCCGACCGCAGCCTGCGGGAGCCGCCCGGGCGATCTCCTCGCTGTTCCTGGGCCAGCAGCTGCAATGCGCCGAGTGCCATGACGACCCCTTCAAGGAATGGAAGCAGGCCGACTTCTGGGGCACCGCGGCATTCTTCAAGAACATCACCTGGAAGTTCAACGGCCGCTACTTTGACGCGATCGCCGAGTTTGAACCGGCCGGCAGTCCCAACGACAAGAACACGAAAAAACTGACCGCGATCAGCGATAAGGCCCCGAACGGCCGAATCACGATCCCGAAGGAGTCGTTCAAAAACGTCGGCACCGTGCACCAGGCCAAGTTCGTCGGCGGCGATCCCGTGACCCCGAGTGACAAGCAACCGCTGCGGCCCGTGTTCACCGATTGGCTGACGGCGAAACAGAACCCGTATTTCGCCCGGGCATTCGTCAACCGCACCTGGGCCTACTTCTTCGCTCGTGGCCTCGTCACGCCGATCGACGACATGCGGCCCGACAACCCGGCCAGCCATCCCAAGGCGCTCGATGCCTTGACCGATGAGTTCATCGCTTCGAATCTTGATGTTCGCCATCTGGTGAAATGCATCGTCAGCACGCAGGCCTATCAGCGGTCGAGCAAACTTTCGAAGGACAAGAACAAAGAGACCGTGGCCAACTTCGGCCGGATGCCCGTCAAAGTGATGTCTGCCGATGTGCTGTACGACTCGCTGCGATTGGCGATGACCGACCCGCAACTCGACCTTCGTGGCTACGACGCGAAGGATGCAGGCCGCTTCGGCGAGAGCAGCCCCGTCGGCAGTGCCTACGAGGAGTTCGCCAAGCTGTTCAGCACCAACGAGGAAGACGCGACCGAGTTCACGCACGGCATCCCGCAGTTCCTCGCGCTGATCAACCACCCCAAGCTGCGCAGTGGCGGCAAGACCATTGATGAGCTGCTGAAAGCGAAGCTGGAAGCGCCTGCGATTGTCGAATCGCTTTATCTGTCGACGCTGTCGCGCAAGCCGACAGCCGACGAGTTGAACGATGCCACGGCCTTCATCAGCAAGGCGAGCGAGCCCCGTAAGGGCTACAACGCCGTGCTGTGGATGCTGGTGAACCGGAGCGAGTTTCTGCTGGTGCGGTAAGAATGGCCCGTTGCTTTGCGGTGGTATGCGCCGCCGCCTTTATCCCCTCTCCCCCGGCTTTGCGAGGGTTGGGGTTAGGGGGTTGGGTCTTGCGTAACGCGAGGTCCCGCCCCCTCACCCCGGCCCGCTCCCCCGAAGCGGGGGAGAGGGGGAAGAGTGGCCTTCTGTTTCTGACAGTCGGTGGCGAGTATCCCAACGGGATGCCGCTTTTTCCCGGGACGAATGACATGAACACACATGCAACACGCCGCGAACTGCTCCGCCTCGCTGCTGCCGGCGCGCTGACGACGGCGAACGTTCCGTGGTTCCGCGCGATGGCGGCCGATGCGGCCGTAAAGCAGACCAAGCCGAAGTCCTGCATCCTCCTGTGGATGGACGGCGGCCCCAGCCAGGCGCACACCTTCGACGCCAAGCCGCGCGGCGAGTACCCGACTATCTCCACGGCCGTACCCGGCACACAGTTGACCGACTGTCTGCCGAAGATGGCGACGGTGATGAAAGATGTCACCCTGCTGCGCGGCATGACCACCGGCGAAGGCGACCACTACCGCGCGAAGTACCTGCTGCACACCGGCTACCCGCGCCTGGGCGGCTTCGACTACCCGGCCCTCGGTTGCATCGCCGCGTCGGAAGTTGGCCCCGCCATCAACGACATGCCGAATTTCGTGACCATCGACGCTGGCTTCGACAAGAACAACGGTGGCCGTTTCTACCGCTCGGTGCCGTCGTATCTCGGCGTGAAGCATTCCCCGTTGGCAGTAGCCGACCCGGATAAGGGCCTCGAGAACCTGGCCGCGACCGACGACGACGCGGAGTTCGCCCAGCAACTTGAACTGCTGATGAAGGCCGAGAAACGCATCGGCGGCGACTTGGGTGCCCCGGCCGTCCTCGCCAAGCAGGATGCGTTCCAGCGGGCACTGACGTTGATGAAATCGAAGAAAGCCAGCGCCTTTGATCTGAAAAACGAACCGGAGAAGCTGAAGGCCGCTTACGGCAGCCACAAGTTCGGCAAATCGTGCCTGATGGCACGCCGGCTGGTGGAAGCGGGGACAACGTTCGTCGAAGTCTTCCACCGCGGCTGGGACGATCATGAAGGGGCCGGCAAACGCATCCGCACCCGCTGCGAGTGGATGGACCCGGCCATCGCGACGCTGATCTCCGACCTGAAGGATCGCGGACTGCTCGACAGCACGTTGATCGTCTGGATGGGCGAGTTCGGCCGGTCGCCCGTGAACGGCAGCGGACATTACGCCCGCGCCTGGACGACGTTCCTTGCCGGTGGCGGCCTGAAAAATGGTCAGATCGTTGGCAAAACGGACGATAAGGAAAAGAACCCCGGCAGCACGGTCGTCGATCGGCCGACCACCGTCCCCGATTTCTTCGCCACGATTTGTCAGATCATGGGAATTGACGCTAAGAAGGAAGTACTCGCCCCGGGCGATCGGCCGATGCGGCTGGTCGAAAAGACCGGCAAACCGATCGAAGGGCTGATTTGAACACTGTCCCGTAGCGTTCGCCAGAACGCGGGTGCGGAACTTGTATGCTTGCACCGTGTTCAATCTGCTGTTATGCTGTTGATCCTGCCGAAGCGCCCGCCCGCCTCCCACCCTGGGTAGACTGATGCTCACTATTTGTGAACCGGGTCTGAATCGCCGTTCGTTTCTCACGGTCGGCAGCCTTGCCCTCGGCGGCCTGTCGCTGACATCGCTGATGGCCAACCGCGCCCGCGCGGCCGAGACGCTGAGCCTGGCGACCGGTAAATCGGTCATCTTCCTGTTCCAGCAGGGCGGGCCCAGTCAGTTCGAGACATTTGATCCCAAGCCCGAAGCCCCGGACGGCATCAAGACTGTCGGCAGCACCATCTCGACATCGCTGACAGGCGTGCAGTTCGGCGAGCATATGTCGCGCCTGGCCAAGCTGGCCAACAAGCTGACCATCGTCCGTAACTTCCAGACGAACAATGGCGGGCACAACATCCAGCCGATCGTCAGCCCCGATTCACTGAATGCCAACATCGGCTCGCTGTACGCGAAGGTGGCCGGGGCCACGCGTGCCTCTTCCGGTATGCCGACCAATGTTGTCATCTTCCCCGAAGCGGTCTGCAATGATGTGTTGAAGGGCAAGGCCCGCGGCGACATTCTGGCGACCGGCACGCTGGGCACCGGCACCGCGCCGTTCATCCCCGGCGGCGGTGGCCAACTGCAGAAAGACATGCGGCTGACTCTGACGAAGGACCGCCTGACTGACCGGCAGCAGTTGGTCAGCGATCTCGACAAGTTGAACCAGCGCGTGGCGGTCGCTGCGGAACAGAAGCAGATCAACGACCTGCAGCAGCAGGCGTACGAAGTGCTGTTGAGCGGCGGCGTGGCCGAGGCACTTGATCTCACGAAAGAGAGCAAGGCAACGCTGGCCGCTTACGAAACAAGGCAGTACGCCAAGTCTGACGGCTGGAGCAAAGTGAAGCGCGGCAAGGAAGGCATGTACACCGGCCATGCCCGTGCGCTGGGACGGCAATTGCTGATGGCCCGCCGGCTCTGCGAGGCCGGCTGCGGCTACGTGACCGTCCACGACGGCTACGACGGCGTGTGGGACATGCATGCCGACGGCAACAACTTGAACATCAAGGACGGCATGGAAGCGTGCGGCCCGGCGTTTGACCATGCCGTCGCCGCGTTCATCGAAGACCTGGAAGCACGCGGTCTGTCGGACAAGATCATGCTCGTCTGCTGTGGCGAAATGGGCCGGACGCCGAAGTTGAACAAGAATGGTGGCCGCGACCACTGGGCCAAGCTGGCGCCGCTACTGCTCTACGGCGGCGGCATCCCGCAGGGCCAGGTGCTGGGTCATTCAACGCGCGACGGCGGCGAACCGGCCGCCAACCCGACGACACCGAAGCATCTGATTTCAACCATTCTGCATGCGTTGTTCGACGTCGGCCGTCTGCGCGTCGCACCCAGCATGACCCAGGTGGCCAAGCTCGCCGAACACGCGACGATCCCGGGGACGTTTTGAGACTTTCCAACGAGCCCCGACCGTAAGGGAGGGGTGAAAGCGGCCCCCTTCCTTACGGGCGGGGCTCGTAAGCAACACAACAACTACCGTAACTCCGGAAACACATCCACCGACAGCCCCGCTCCGGCGACCAACTCGCCGATCTTCTTCACTGCCGCGAAGCGGTAGTTGGCGACCTGCTGCTCGCTGACGCCCGTATGTTTCGCAGCATCCTTGTTCTGCCAGCCTTTCACGAGCAACAACTCAAGCACCTGCAGGCGCTGCCATTCCTCGCGATCGCGCATTCCGTCAACGACCTGCCGCAAGGCACGGGCCAGGGCGGCGTTCTCCAGTTCCCGCTTCTCCGCACTGCGGGCCAGGCTGGAGGCCATGCGTTGCTTGTCGTCCGACTGCTCGCCCATCCGTTCCTCGGCCGAATCGCCGGTCTGAACGGGGCGTCGGCCGCTGCGCCGCAAGTGGTCGGTGATCTTGTAGGACGCGATGGTGAACAGCCAGGTCTGCAGTTCCCGCCGTTCGTCGAAGTTCGCCAGGCTCGTCAGGAAGCCGACGAAGGTCTCTTGGACAACATCTTCAGCGGTCGTGCGGTTGCGGAGTTTGTGCAGTGCGAACGCCAGCAGCCGCCCCTCGAACTGCTCAACCAGTTGCTCCCACGCGCGCGCATCCCCTGCCCGGATCTGCCGCACCAGCAATCGATCGGATTCAGAGGCCATGTGTGAGTGGTCCCGTTCAATTTCCTGCGACCGCTCTTTCTCCTCCTCCCCGGCTTCGGGGGAGAGGGCCGGGGTGAGGGGGCGGAACCTCGCGACCTTCCAGTCCCAAAGCCCCTGACCCTAACCCTAACCCTCTCCCCCGCAGAGTCGGGGGAGGGGGGATCAGTGCCTACCCCGCTGCGCGCCATACCGCGGCCAGCAGCAGCACCAGCGCCCCGATGCTGACCATCAGCCAGCGGCCGCGCCGCCCGGGTTGCCATTCGTCCAATCGGCAAACGACCCAAACGATGCCGAGGATACTCAACAGTCCCGCGAGGATACCCAAACCGACCTGCACCCGGTCGCGTTCGCGCAGGTCGCGCAGCAGCTTCGGCGTCAGCGTGACTTCCATCGTCACTTTATACATCTTGTCGTTCTGGTTCAGGATCGCTTCTTCTTCCGGCGCGTACGGCCGCGGGTTCATCTCCCGGCGGATCGTCTCGATGCTCGGCACATGCCGCACGGGCGGTTGCTGCTTGTCGAGCCACTCGCGGATGCGGTCCTGCGCGTTGCGCAATGCGCTTTCCGTGGCGGAGTCGACATTCGGCCGAAACTCACCCGGAACGACGAAGACGACGTTACCGCCACGTTCAACGGCCGGCGTCTGCGCCCAGGCGTGCGAGGCCGACAACATCAGGATCAACAGGCAGAGACGGTTCATGCCCACCTCCGTTCGCCGAGACGTTGCCGGGTCCGCTGCCGCGGTGGCTGCGGCGGGATGTACGGGCTGACAATCTGAATCACCGCCGCGGCGCCGGCCACGGCCAGCACCAGATAGTTCGGCGGCGACAGATGATGCGCCGCCATCCAGTTCTTCCAGATACCGAGCAGAATCAACGAACAGATGCCCGTGGCGAACAATGGAAACAGCGTGAAGTGTTCCTTGCGGCGTGGCTCGGCTGACAGCCACCAGCGCGGAATGAACAGCGCCGCCGCG